>JBOGYU010000066.1:0-14310 GCA_050696935.1 Solirubrobacteraceae bacterium
GGCGCGTGGAGCGGCGGCTCGCCGCGCTCGCCGCCCGTGCGGGCCGGCTGCGCCGTCCGCTCGCATGGCTCGCGGGGATCCTGGCGGACGGCGGCGAGGGCGTTCGGCTGGCGCTGACGCTCATGCGCCGGCGCCCCGCGATCCTGCTCGGCGCGCTCGCCTGGTGGGCGTTCGACATCGGCGCGCTCGCGGCCGCGTTCCATGCGTTCGGCTCTCCACCCGGGCCCGCCGTGCTGGTGATGGGCTACTTCCTGGGCATGCTGGGCAACCTGCTGCCCCTGCCGGGCGGTGTCGGCGGCGTCGAGGGCGGCATGATCGGCGCCTTCGTCGCCTTCGGCGAGCCCGCCGGCGCCGCGCTGGTCGCGGTGCTGGCCTACCGGCTCGTGGCGTTCTGGCTCCCGACCGTCATCGGGGCGCCCGCCTACGTCGCGCTGCGCCGCGCGCCTGTCGTTTCCGTCGACCGAGAGGACCCAAGATGAAGGCCCGCCTCCTGACCTCCGAGAACCGCAAGTGGTGGACGCTCGCGGCCGTGAGCTTCGGCCTGTTCATGATCATGCTCGACAACACGGTCGTGAACGTGGCGCTGCCCGCGATCCAGCGGGACCTCGGAGCCGGCCTCCCGCAGCTCGAGTGGATCGTCTCCGGCTACGCGCTCACGTTTGCCGCGCTCATGCTCACGGGCGGCAAGCTGGCCGATCTGCTCGGGCGCCGCCGCCTCTTCGTCAGCGGCCTTGCGGTGTTCGCCGGCTCGTCACTCGCGTGCGCGCTGGCGCCGAGCGTCGGGTTCCTGATCGGCGCGCGGATCGTGCAGGGTGCCGGAGCCGCGCTCATGAACCCGGCGACGCTCTCGATCATCTCGGCCACGTTCCCGCCGCGCCAGCGGGGGACGGCGATCGGGATCTGGGCGGGCGTCTCGGCGCTGGCGCTCGCGATCGGCCCGCTGGTCGGTGGCCTGCTCACCGAGCACGTCGGCTGGAGCTCCATCTTCTATCTCAACGTGCCGATCGGGATCGTCGCGATCGCCGCGAGCTTCCTGCTGATCGACGAGTCGAGGGACACCACCGAGGGCCGGCGACCGGACATGCCCGGCCAGCTCACGTCGGCAGTCGGCCTGTTCGCGCTCACGTACGCGCTGATCGAAGCGAACAGCCACGGCTGGGGGTCCGGGCGCATCGTCGGCGCCTTCGCGCTCGGGGCGGCCGCGCTCGTCGCGTTCGTGCTCCTCGAGCGGCATCAACGGGCGCCGATGCTCGACCTCGGTCTGTTCCGCAACGGCACCTTCGCCGGCGCGAACGTCGTCCTGCTGCTGGTGGCGCTCGCGATGTTCGGCGTGTTCTTCTTCCTCTCGCTCTACATGCAGAACATCCTCGGTTACTCGCCCGTCGAGGCCGGCGCCGCGTTCCTCCCGATGACCGGGCTGGTGATCCTCGTCGCGCCGCTCGCCGGCCGGCTCTCGGACCGGGTCGGGTCGCGCTGGCTGCTCACGGGCGGCATGACGCTGCTCGCCCTGCAGCTCCTGTACTTCTCCCGGCTCGGAGTGAACGAGGGCTTCTGGAGCCTGCTGCCGGGCATGCTGCTGGGCGGCGTCGGGATGCCCGCCGTGATGGCGCCCGCCAGCGCCGCCGCCCTCAGCGGCGTGTCCGTCGACAAGGCGGGCGTCGGGTCGGCGGTGCTCAACTCCTCCCGCCAGCTGGGGGGCTCGATCGGCGTCGCGCTGATCGGCGCGATCATGCTGCATGAGATCGGCTCCAGGCGCTCGCCGGAGGCGTTCGTCCACGGGCTGTCGATCGCGCTCGAGGTCGCCGCCGCGATCGCCGTCGTCGGGGCGCTGGTCGCCGTCGCCACGGTGCGGACGCACGTGGAGCCACCTCTGGGCAAGGCGACCGCATTGCCCGACGGGGCGCCGGCGGCGGCGAGGGCACGCTCATGAGCGGCCGGGGCGCCGGCGCGGCGTTCACCGCCCCACAGGTCGTGAGCCGTGGACTGCGCTCGAGCTGGCTGCGCGCGCTCGCGGGTGGCGCGGCGATCTACGCGCTCGTCACGGTCGCGGCGCTCGACACGCAGAACATCCATCTCGTGCCGGCCGTGCTGGTGCTCGGCGCGCTGCTGGTCCCGGTGACGTTCGTGGTCTATGTGTTCGAGCGACTGTCGGTCCAGGCGGCCGTGCTGCCGGCGCTGGCGATCTGCTTCGCGGTGGGGGGATCGATCGGCGTCGCCGCCGCCTCCGTGCTCGAGTACCAGACGCTGCGCGACCTCGGGGCGCTCCCGATGCTCGCGGTCGGGCTGATCGAGGAGAGCGTCAAGCTCGCCGTGCCGCTGTGGCTGCTCGCTCGCAAGCGGTTCCGCGCGCCGGCCGACGGGGTGCTGTTCGGCGTCGCCGCGGGGATGGGATTCGCGGCGCTGGAGACGATGGGATACGGGCTCGTCGCGCTGATCCAGTCCGGCGGGCGGATCGGCGCCGCCGAGGAGGTGCTGCTGGTCCGCGGGCTGCTCTCGCCGGTCGGGCACGCGGCGTGGACGGGCCTGGTGTGCGCGGCCCTGTGGCGCGCGCGTGCGAGCATCGGCCTTGCCCGTCCATGGGTCGCGGTCATCGCCGCGTTCGCCGTCGCGGTCGCGCTGCACTCGCTCTGGGACTCGACCGACAGCATCCCCGCGCGCGTGGCGATCGGGCTCCTCAGCGGCACCCTGCTGGCGGCCCAGATCCGGCAGGTGCGGCGCGATTCGGCGGCCGGCTGAGATGACGGCGCGGGGAGATCGTCGGCTTCCTCGGCCGCGATGCCTGCCCGCTCACCTGCTGCTGGGTGAGAGCCCGTCGAGCCTGAAGGCCCAGATGCCGCCCTTGTCCTCGTTGGCTTCGTTGTGACCGAGCAGCGTCGCCGGCGCGAAGCTGCCCGCGTAGAGGTAGCCGTTCTCCTCGTACGCACTCCAGAAGTTGGCGCCCTGCGGGTCGTAGCTCGCGACCTCTTGCGGGGCGCTCGGGTCGGTGAAGTCGACCACATAGACGCCGTGCTCGTACCACGAGCTCACCACGAGGTCGCGCCCCTGGGAGTCCTCGAACGCCTCGTAGAAGTGAGAGGTGCAGAAGTCGTCGAAGGGCTCGGGGGTGGGCGGTGACCACCAGCTCTTGAGCTGCGGCTGGCGCGGGTCGGTCACGTCGTAGAACCAGAGCGCGCCGGTGGGCGCACCGGGGAGAGCGCAGCCGGAGCCCGCCCCCGACGCTCCGAGCCACTCGTCGTCGAGGATCAGGATGTTCCCGTCGGCGCTCGGGCGGGCGCCGTGGTGGATATTGACCGCCGGGTTGCGGATGATCTCGATGATCACCGGGTCGCGGGGATCGCTGATGTCCCAGATCATCGTCTCGGTGATGGCCGCGCAGTAGGCGAGATCTCGCCTGAGGTCGAGTCCGATGTCGTGGCAGCCCATCGAGTCGGGCGCGTCGCCCGACTGGTTCTTCATGTCCTCGTACTCAGGCCGGTTGTCCACGTCGGGGAACTCGAGGAACTTCACCGGCGGGTTCACCGGATCGGCGGCGACGTCGACGATCGACACGCCATCCACGTCCGCCGGGTTGGTGAGGTTGTAGGAGGACACGTAGACGAGGCCGCTGCTCCCCACCGACGTGATGTTGTGCGCTCCATGGATGGTTTCCGCGAACCCGATCGGCTTCGGGCGGCGCGGCTGCTTGGCATCGAATACGCCAACGCCCTCCTTGCCTTTGCTCGCGCCGTTCCAGTCGCAGGTGTCATTGGCGCTCGCGCTGTCGTGCGACTGGACGACGTACCTGCCGACCCAGTCGGGGTCGGAGTGCCAGCTGTCGCAGTGGGCGAAGCTGAGCCGCCGGGGCACGACCTTTGAGATGTCGTCGATGTAGATCCCGCTCGGGTAGGCGCCGTCCCAATCGCCTGCGCCCGCGGCGACGAGGTCGCCCTTGAACGCGAGATCGGTGCCGTACGGGAACTGGTCCTGTCCGACCACACTCATGTTGTCCGTGTGCACGTCGGCGTTGTGCGAGGCGAGCGCCGGCGGCGCCGCGCCCAGAGCCAGCAGGAGCGCCGCCGTGAGCGTGAGCGAGATGCGCATCGACCATCCTCCCCGGTCCGTTCTGGAGACCCTCCAATCAGATTTCCAGTTCGAGGGCCGCGGAAACCAGTCCCGAGAGCGTTCGCCCCGTGCATCGCGTTGCACTCGCGGGTCAGAAGCGCCAGCCAGCAGCGCCACGTCGCTGGTGCCGCCGCGCAGGTACGCGAGCAGCCCCGGCGCCAGCGACCGGTAGATCTCGGTCCAAGCGCGCTCATCCCCGCGGCGGGCAGACGCAAGCGTGGTCTCGAAGCTCGAGAGCGGCAGGCGTCAAGCATTCCACGCACAAGCGATCGTGGAGCACGCGCCGAGCGCCGGCACTCGGGCAGCTCAGCCCGTCCACCGCATTCCCACTACGCAAGCCACGAACGCCCGAACGCCGTGGCCGGAGCCCCGAACAGCAGGTTCAGCGCGATCGCCGCTCCGACGAACTCCGCGACGTCGGTGGCGATGGCGATCAGCTCCGCCGGCACCCACTGACCGCGCGTGATCGGCCCGGGGAAGCGGTCCCGGCACAGCTGCGGCAGGCTGCGGCCGGTGGCGATGCCCAGCTTCGAGCTGAGGTGCTGGATCAGCATCGCCATCAGGTTTGCCGCGAGGATCACCCACAGCAGCAGGTAGCCGTGCTCGGCGCCGCCCTGGATGTTGGTGGCGAAGTTGCCGGGGTCGACGTACGCGATGCACGCCACGAACGCCGGCCCCAGCAGCTTCAAGACGATCCGAGCGCTCGGTCGAGTGCTCTCGAGAAGGCCTCGGCCGTCAGCGCGCTCACCTCCAGGCGCTGCGGCGGCCGGCCGCTCCGGATGAGGTAGAAGGACGGGGTCGAGTCGACGCCGAGCCGGAGGGCCTGCTGGCTGGCGCGCGCCAGCAGCCGGTCCACGCGCGTGGAGTCGCGCTCGGCGAGCGCGGCCCGCGGGCGGAGTCCCGGGGTGGCACGGGCGAGTCGGCGAAGGAACTCCTCGGTGGCGTAGCCGGAGTTCTCCGCGCCCTGGTTGCGGAGGAAGAGCTCCGAGAAGGCCCACAGCCGGTCCTGGAGCGCCGCCGCGTCGGCGACGCGGGCGGCGCGCTCCGAGTCGGGGCCGATGAAGCTCAACAGGCGCAGCTGCATCCGCACGCGGCCCGGTCGGACATAGCGGTCGACCAGCCGGGGCAGCGCGTCGCGCGCGTACTGGGCGCAGAAGGGGCACTGGAGGTCGGCGAACTCCACGAGCGTCACGGGCGCGCGCGGGCTGCCGAGCGACACTCCGTCCTGCGGGATGCCCGCGAGCCGGCGCTCGATCGCTCGCCCGCCGGCGGACGGAGCCGGCCGGTCGTTCCCGGAGCCCTGGCTGACGGCCACGGCGATCGCGACCGCCACGACGGCGGCGCCCGTGACGGCGAGCAGGAGGCGCCGCCTGTGTGTGCCCCGGCTCACGCCGCCGCGCGCAGCGAGTGGAGCCGCTCGAGCTCGCCGGCCGCGGCCTCTTCGCCCTGCAGCTCGACGAGGTAGGCGCCGTACGCGGCGGCGCGGGCTCCCCGCGCGGCGGAGCGCCAGGCGCGCAGTGCCAGCGTGCAGCGGCTGTGTGCGTTGAACCAGGCGGTGTAGGCGTCGTCGACGGGTGGGCGCAGCGAGTGGATGGGCATGCCCCGGCACTCTCGTTGCCGCGAGCCGGCCGCGCCATGCCCGTCCGCCCGACATCGCGATCCGGCCGGCCCGAGCCGCGAGGTCGGGAAGCCCCTACTCGTCTGCCGCGCGGGGCCGCTCAGATGGTCAGCGACGCGGTGCGGTGCGGGTGGAGCGGGTCGTGGATGACCAGCTCGAGGACGCCGTCGTCGTACTGGAAGGCGGGGATCCGGAACAGCAGCAGCAGACCGGTGGCGGCGAGGTTGTCGTCGGCCGGGGTGCCACGGCCGGGGATGCGGGTCCTCGCGTGGATCAGGCGCGGGCGGTACGCGTACGGGTTGGTGGCCGGCAGGCGGAGCGGGTGATAGACGCGTCCGCGCTCGTCGCGCAGCTCGATGCGGTCCGCCGTCCGCAGCGCCCGCGACGAGTCGTTGGTGACCGAGATGAACGCGCCGAACAGCAGCTCTCCCCGCGGTGGCCGGCGGTCGCCGGCGCCGAGTCCCTCGACGATCTTCCGGTCGACCGCGTTGCCCGGATGGACCGGGCGTCCCAGCATCGCCTCGTACTCGACGCCGCCGGTCCGCACGACGCGGTAGTCGGGCGCGGCAGCGGCGACCCGCTTCTCGGTCGCGAGCAGCAGCCCGAGCGCGACGAACAGCGCCGCAGCACTGAGCGCGAGCGGTATCAGGATCCAGCGCGGCAGAGTGGTCGAACGACGCATGGAGAGCTCCTTTGGGCGATCCCGCGATGGTCGACCAGCGCGGCACGCTCGTCATCGGCCCGGCGGCGGGTGTTCCGGCTACCGCGCGGGCGGTAGCGGATCGGCTACGCGGCCTCCTCCAGCCCGTCCAGAAGCCGCGGCTCGAGATCGTCGAGCGCGTGGCGGATCGCGCCGATCAGCGGGCCGCGGGCGCCGAGCGAGGAGGCCTCGATCCGGGGTGCGATCGCGAAGCCGTCGCTCACGAGCCGGCGAAGCGGGTCGAGCAGGACGTCGCCCGCGCCGGCGACGCCGCCGCCGATCACGACCAGCTCCGGGTTGACGACCTGCGCCATCGTCACGATCGCCAGCCCGGCCCAGCTCGCCGCGCGCTCCACGACCTCCAGCGCGGCGGCGTCACCGGCCCGGGCCGCCTCGAACACCGCCTCCGGGGCCTCGCCGGCCAGCACCTGCACGAGCTGGGCGATGCCCCGGCCCTGCTTCTCGGCGGCGTACGTGCTCAGGAAGCCCAGCTCGCCCGCGGCGCCGGCGTGGCCGCGCAGCAGCTTGCCGCCGACCACGATGCCGGCGCCGATCCGCTCGCCGCCGAGCACGCAGACCACGTCCTCCACTCCGCGGGCGACGCCGCGCCAGCGCTCGCCGATCACCGCCAGGTTGCAGTCGTTCTCGACCACCACCGGCGGCGCGAGCGTCCGCTGCAGCGCGCCGGCGAGGTTGAACCCGTGCGGGAGCGCGGTGCTGAAGATGACGCGGCCGGCCGCAGGGTCCATCGCCCCGGTGCAGCCGACGCAGGAGGCGAGCAGCCGGCGGCGCGAGACGCCCGCGTCCTTCAGCGTGGCGCCGGCGATGCGGCGGATCGCCGGCACGCGGTCGGCGCCGTCGAACTCGTGTACGCGCTCGCCGACGATCTCGCCGCGCAGGTCAGCGACCGCGGCCCGCACCTTGACCTCGCCGATGTCGAGCGCGGCCACGTAGCCGGCATCCGCCTTGAACGCCAGGGAACGGGCGGGCCGGCCGCGCCGCGGCGTTCTTGCGGTGACCTCGCTCGCCCAGCCCAGCCGGACGAGGTCGTCCGCGACCGCGTCGACCGTCGGCCGCGATAGGCCGGTGTGGGCGACCAGCTCGGTCACCCGCTGGGCCCCGCCGTCGCGGAGGGCGTCGAACACGCGCTGCGCGTTGAGGCGGCGCAGGAGCCGTGGCGTGGCCGCGCGGTTCGTCGTCATGGCAAGAGTATTTCATAAAGTGCCCTTGACAAAGGCCGAAGCCGGCGCAATGCCTTCTCCAAGGTCATTTCCTAAATGGTCTAGTTAAATCTCCGTGGGAGGAGAGGGGCACACATGGCGAGCGTGACGTTCGACGGCGTGTCGAAGGTCTACGACAACGGCTTCAGGGCCGTTGACCGGCTCGACCTGCAGATCCGCGACGGCGAGTTCATGGTCCTGGTCGGCCCATCGGGCTGCGGCAAGACCACCGCCCTGCGGATGCTCGCCGGCCTCGAGGAGATCAGCGAGGGCGACCTCGTGATCGACGCGACGGTGATCAACAAGGTCGCGCCGCAGAAGCGCGACATCGCGATGGTGTTCCAGAACTACGCGCTCTATCCGCACCTGAGCGTGTACGACAACATGGCCTACGGCCTGAAGATCCAGAAGGTGTCGAAGGGCGACATCCGCCGGCGAGTCGAGGAGATTGCCGAGGTCATCGGCCTCGAGGACCTGCTCGACCGCAAGCCGAGGCAGCTGTCGGGCGGCCAGCGCCAGCGCGTGGCCATGGGCCGCGCGATCGTGCGCAAGCCGAAGGTCTTCCTGATGGACGAGCCACTCTCCAACCTCGACGCGAAGCTCCGCGTCCAGATGCGCTCGGAGGTCTCGCGCATCCAGCACGACCTGGCGGCCACGACCGTCTACGTCACCCACGACCAGGTCGAGGCGATGACCATGGGCGACCGGGTGGCGCTGATGCGGCGCGGCGTCCTCCAGCAGGTCGACACGCCGATGCGGCTCTACAACGCGCCGGCCAACCTGTTCGTGGCGAGCTTCATCGGCAGCCCGTCGATGAACCTGTTCGAGGCGAGGCTGGATCGCAACGGCGACGGGCTGACCGCCCACGTGGGCCAAGACCAGCGTCTCACGCTCGACCCCGAGGCGGTGGCCGACCCCGGCGACCTGCTGCGGTACGACGGCCGCACCGTGGCCCTCGGCGTGCGGCCGGAGCACATCGAGGACGCCGCGTTCGCATCGCACGCGCCGGCCGACCGGCGGCTGCGGGGCGTCGTGCGCGGCGTCGAGGCGCTCGGCTCGGAGATCATCGCCCACGTCGAGATGGGCGGGCGCCCGGTCCTCAGCGACGAGGTCAAGGAGGTCGCCGCCGATCTCGACGAGACGGTCATCAAGGAGCTCGAGCACGAGGGCCGGGCGGCCAAGCTGCCGCTGGTCGCGCGCGTCGACGCGGCGTCCCGCGTGCGCGCCGGCGAGTCGGTGGAGGTGGTCGTCGACACGAGCCGCGTCCACGTCTTCGACCTCAAGACCGGCCTTGCGGTCGGCGGTCACCCGATGGGAGCATTCTGATGGCGACGACCGCCGTTCGCCCGCCCGCCGTGGCGGCCCGCCGCTCGTGGCGTGGCCTCCGGGTCCGCCGCGAGACCGCCGTCGCACTCGGCTTCCTGCTCCCCAGCCTCGTCGGCTTCCTCGCGTTCTACGCGTATCCGGCGCTGCGGGGCTTCTATCTCAGCTTCACCGACTTCAACCTGCTGCGCAACGACGGCGAGTGGGTCGGCCTGCGCAACTACCGGGCCATGCTGTCCGACGCGCTGTTCTGGAACGCGCTGTGGGTGACGTTCAAGTACGTCGTCATCAACATCGGCATCCAGACGGTGCTGGCGCTCGCGATCGCGGTGCTGATGCAGCGCCTCACCAAGTCGGTCGTGGTCCGCGGGATCCTCGTGCTGCCCTGGCTGATCCCGAACGTCGTGCTCGCGCTGCTGTGGATGTGGATGCTCGACCCGAACCTCGGTGTCGTCAACCACTACCTGAACGCGATCGGGATCTCGAGCCAGGGCTTCCTCGGCTCCGAGGGGCAGGTGATCCCGACGCTCGCCGGGATCAACATCTGGCGCCACATGGGATACACGGCGCTGCTGCTGTTCGCCGGCCTGATGATGATCCCGCGCAGCTACTACGAGGCGGCGGCGCTCGACGGCGCGAGCGAGTGGAAGATGTTCCGCACGGTGACGCTTCCGCTCCTGCGCCCCGTGCTGGCGCTGGTGCTCGTGGTCACCCTGATCGGCTCCTTCCAGGTGTTCGACACGGTCGCCGTGGCGACGGGCGGGTTCGGCGGGCAGCCGGGCGGCCCCGGGAACGAGAGCCGCGTGCTCTACCTCTACATCTTCCAGCAGGCGTTCGAGTTCAACGACCTGGGCTACGCCTCCGCCCTCTCGGTGGGGCTGATCCTCCTGCTCGTCGCCGTGGCCGCCGCCCAGCTGCGCCTGCTGCGCGCGGGCGAGTCCGACCTCTCGTAACGGAGGCGTGGAAATGGCCAAGACCATCTCACCCACCCACACCCCGACCGCCGAGCTGGCCGGCGCGAGCCGCGACCGGCGCGTCCGGATCGAGCACGGCGTCAACTGGGGGCGCGTCGCCGCCTGGGCCGTCCTGGTGGGACTGCTGCTGGTGACGCTGTTCCCGTTCTTCTGGATGCTGCGGACGGCGCTGAGCACCAACCCCGAGCTGGTGAAGGGCTCGCAGTCGCTCGCACCCCCGGACGGCACGCTGCTGAACTTCAAGCGCGCGCTCGGCCTCGCCTCGGCGGAGGAGATCACGGCCGTCGGCGCCGAGGGGTCGGCCTCGATCAACTTCCTCGCCGCGCTGCGTAACTCCGTGATCGTCTGCACGCTGATCACCATCGGGCAGCTCGTGTTCTGCTCGATGGCCGCCTATGCGTTCGCGCGGCTGCGGTTCCCGGGCCGGGACAAGCTGTTCTTCCTGTTCCTGACGGCGATGATGATCCCGCCGGTCTTCACCCTGATCCCGAACTTCGTCCTCGTCAAGGACCTCGGGCTGCTGAACACCTACGCCGGCATCGTCGCGCCGTACCTGCTGATGACGCCGTTCGCGGTGTTCTTCCTGCGGCAGTTCTTCCTGAACATCAGCCGCGAGGTGGAGGAGGCGGCGATCCTGGACGGCGCCGGCCGGTGGCGGATCTTCCGCCAGCTGATCGTTCCGATGTCGATCGCGCCGCTGACCACGCTCGCGGTGCTCACCTATATCACCGCGTGGAACGAGTACATGTGGCCGCTGGTGGTCGGCGACGACGAGAGCGTGCGCGTGCTCAACGTCGCGCTCAACGCGTTCCGCGCGGGAACGCCGATCGCGACGCCCGACTGGTCCGGCCTGATGGCGGCCACGTTCCTCGCGGCGGCGCCGATCATCGTCGGGTTCCTGCTGCTCGGCCGCCGCATGGTCGACTCGATCGGCTTCTCCGGGATCAAGTGAGGAGGCTGGACATGTCACGACTCGTGCGACTGATTCCGCTCGGACTGCTGGCGGCGCTCGCCGCCGGCTGCGGCGGCGGCGACGGCGCCGCGCAGGCCGGCGGCAAGGTGGTCCTGCGCTACGCGCTCTGGGACGAGAACCAGCAGCCCGTCTACGAGAAGTGCGCCCAGCGCTTCGAGCAGCGGAACCCCGGCGTCGACGTCCGCATCGAGATGACCAACTGGGGCGACTACTGGAGCGCGCTGCCCCGCGGGTTCATCGCCGACACCGCGCCCGACGTGTTCACCGACCACCTCGCCAAGTTCCCGCAGTTCGCCGAGAGCGAGGTGATCGAGCCGGTCAACGTGCGCGGCGTCGACATGGACGCGTACCTGCCCGGCCTCGCCGAGCTCTGGCGCTCGCCCTCCGGCAAGCAGTACGGGTTCCCGAAGGATTGGGACACGGTCGCCATCGTCGTCAACGAGGGCATGCTCGCGGACGCCGGTGTGACCAAGGCCGAGATCGACCGGGCGACATGGAACCCCGAGGACGGCGGCAGCTTCGAGCGGATCGTCGCTCGGCTGAGCGTCGACAAGAGCGGCGTCCGCGGCGACGAGCCGGGCTTCGACCCGCGCAACGTCGAGGTGTACGGGCTCGGCCTCGACCCCAACGGCCTCACGTACGGCCAGACGACGTGGGCCGGCTTCGCCCGCAGCACCGGCTTCGAGCTGCTCGACAAGAACCCGTGGGGCACCCACTACAACTACGACGACCCGCGGTTCGCCGCCACGATGGCGTGGTGGCGTCGGATGATCGAGAAGGGCTACATGCCCTCGCTGACCGAAGCCCGCACGCTCGGCCAGGCGGCGATGTTCCAGGGCGGCAAGGCCGCGCTCGCGATCGATGGGTCGTGGACGATCGGGACCTACACGTCGACCGAGGGCATGAAGGTCGGCTTCTCGCCGCAGCCCGCCGGGCCCGAGGGCAGCTGGAGCATGTACAACGGGCTCGCCGACGCGATCTGGGTCGGGACCAAGCACAAGGCCGAGGCGCGCAAGTGGGTGCAGTTCCTCGCGAGCGTCGACTGCCAGCGGATCGTCGGCACCGAGGCGGTCGTGTTCCCGGCCATCGCCTCGGAGGTCGAGCGGGCGGTGGCGACGCACCGCGAGCGCGGCGTCGACGTCGGCGCCTTCACCTCCTACCTCGAGGACGAGCACACGCTGCTGTACCCGATCACCGCCAAGGCGCCCCAGATCAACCTGCTCGTGCAGCCGACGATCGAGCGGATCCTGCTCGGCAGCGTGGAGCCGGCCGAGGCGCTGATGGACATGAACGACGACGTCAACGCCCAGCTGGAGTACGCGCCATGAGCCCCACGCGCGCAGCGACGGTCGCCCATCTCTCCTCGCTGGTCGCGGTCCTCGCGGTGGTGGCCGTGGCCGGTCGCCCGGTCCTGTGGGCCGGCGTGGCCGCGTTCCTCGGCCCGCTCGCCGCCCGGCTGGCGCTGCGCGACCCGTTCGCGCGGCGCCACGCCGGCGCGGCGCTGCGCTTCAACCTCTCGGTCGCGCTGTACGTGGGCGCCGTCGGGGCCGGGCTGGCGCTGATCCCCACGGGCCCCTACACGGTGCAGCTGATCCCGTTCCTGGTCATGTGCAACCTGCTCGTCGCCCTCAACTGGCTGCTGTTCACGATCGTCGCGGCCCACCGCGCGGCCACGGGGCAGGCGTTCAGCTACCCGATGACGATCGGACGGAGCTGATGGCCAAAGTCGCCTTCGTCGGCGCCGGCTCCGCGGTGTTCACGCGCAAACTCGTCGGGGACCTGCTCGGCATGCGCGAGCTCCGGGACACGACGACGTTCTCGCTCATGGACATCGACGCGGACCGGCTGCGCACGGCGGAGGTGGTGGCCGGGCGGCTGCTCGAGGCCCACGGCGCGGGAGCGACGGTCGAGACCACGCTGGACCGCCGCGCCACGCTCGACGGCGCCGACTACGTCGTGACCTCGTTCCAGGTCGGCGGCTACCGGCCCGCCACGGTGGTCGACTTCGAGGTGCCCAAGCGCTACGGGCTTCGGCAGACGATCGGCGACACACTCGGGGTGGGCGGCATCATGCGCGGCCTACGCACGATCCCGGTGCTGCTGGACGTGTGCCGCGACATGGAGGAGCTATGCCCGGACGCGCTGCTCCTGCAGCACGTCAACCCGATGGCGATGCTGTGCTGGGCGGTGGCCGAGGCGAGCCCGATCCGCACCGTCGGGCTGTGCCACTCGGTCCAGCACACCGCCGGGGAGCTGGCGGCGGACCTCGGGCTGGAAGCCGCCGAGGTCGACCACCTGGTCGCCGGCATCAACCACATGGCCTTCTTCCTCCGCCTCGCGCACGGCGGCGAGGACCTCTATCCCGCGCTGCGCGAGGTGGAGCCGCCGGAGCGCAACCGCGTGCGGTACGAGCTGCTGCGCCACTTCGGGTACTTCGTCACGGAGTCCTCGGAGCACTTCGCCGAGTACGTGCCGTGGTTCATCAAGGCCGGCAGGCCCGACCTGATCGAGCGCTTCAACATCCCGCTGGACGAGTACCCGCGCCTGTGCGAGCGCCAGATCGGCGAGTGGGCGGCGCTCGAGGGCCGCGCCGAGCTCGGCCTGGAGCGCAGCGCCGAGTACGGACCGGACATCATCCGCGCCTGCGAGACCGGGGCGCCGTTCGCCTTCAACGGCAACGTGCCGAACCGCCACGGCGGCGGGCTGCTGATCGACAACCTGCCGGCGGACTGCTGCGTCGAGGTGCCCTGCGTCGCCTCCGCGGACGGCATCGAGCCGCAGCCGGTGGGTGCGCTGCCCCGCCATCTGGCAGCCCTGATGCAGACGAACGTCAACGTCCAGGGGCTGGCGGTCGAGGCCGCGCTCACGGGGCGGCGCGAGCCCGTCCTGCACGCCGCGATGCTCGACCCGCACACCGCCGCGGAGCTGCCGCTCGACGAGATCGCCGCGCTGGTCGGCGACCTGCTGGAGGCCCATGGCGGGTGGATCCCCGCGCTGGCGGAGGCGACGCCGGCGTAGGAATTCAGACCACGCCGGCCAGTGCCGGCATCGGGTCGTTGCCACCGCTGAAGCTGAGCAGCCAGCGGCGCCCCTGGCGGACGAGGTCGATCTGGACGTCGGCGCCGCTCGCCGTCGCCACGGTCGCAGTCGCCAGGTCGCGCCGCAGGGCGAGCCGGCGGACCGTCAGCCGCATGGGCGGCTCGTTCGCCACCAGCCCCTCGAGCTCGCTCTCACAGCCGCCGGGCAGGCGGTTCTGCTGGCGGATCACGGCGGGGTCGACGAGCGCGCCCGAGCGGCAGAGCCGCCGGACGTCGCCGGCGTTGAAGGCCTGCCGGACGGCGGCCAGCGCCCGGAGCACCTCGCGGGCCCGGCCCGTCACCGGCGCTGGCGTCGCGCCGGCC
>JBOGYU010000067.1:0-14281 GCA_050696935.1 Solirubrobacteraceae bacterium
CTCGCGAGCGCCGCGGCCGGGGCGCTCGCGATGGCCCAGGGTGAGCCGGTGCGCGCCCGCTGCCACTTCGAGGACGCCGTCGACCTCTTCAACCGCTGCGGATCGCCGTTCGAGGCCGCGCAGGCCCGGCTCGACCTGGCTCGGGCCATCCGCGGCTCCGGCAGGACGTCCGCAGCCAGAGAGGAGGCGGAGGCGGCACGCGCGACATTCGCGCAGCTGGGAGCGGGGCACGAGCTCGAGCGCGCCGCGAGGATGCTGGCCGGTCTCGACGACGCGGGTGACAACGGAGGCGGTTCCCGGCACGAGACGGGACTCAGCACGCGCGAGCTCGAGGTGCTGCGGCTGATCGCCGAAGGCTTCACCAACGGCGAGATCGCCACTCGCCTGGTGATCAGCGAGCACACGGTCCATCGCCACGTCACGAACATCCTTCGCAAGCTCGGCGTCAGCTCGCGCGTCGCGGCGACGGCCTACGCGCACCGGCACGGTCTCACCTGACCAACGCGGCATGGCCAGTGTTGGCCATCTTCAGAAGATGGCCGGTCGTGGCGAAGGCGCGGCGCTCGGCGCCCGGTAGCTTCGCCCACCGAGCGAGAGATTGGAGGGCGACATGAGTTCCGGTTCCGACCTGTTGGCGGCTCGATCGAGGCGTCTGGAGGCCGAGCAGTACCGCCGCACCAGCCGCGAGATCTGGGAGGAGATGGCGCCCGGCTGGGAGCGCCGGCGGGCACAGCTGGCCGACGCCCTGACGCCGGTGCGCGAGTGGCTGGTCAGCGAGCTCGCGCCGGAGCCGGGTGAGACGCTGCTCGAGCTCGGCGCCGGCGCGGGCGACACCGGGTTCCAAGCGGCCGCGATCCTCGGTGAACGCGGCCGCCTGATCTCCACCGATTTCTCCCCGGCGATGGTGCAGGTCGCCCGCCACCGCGGCGGCCAGCTCGGGCTCCGCAACGTGAGCTACCTGGTGATCGACGCCGAGCACATCGAGCTCGACGCCGACGCGGTCGACGGCGTGCTCTGCCAGAGCGGCTACATGCTGATGGCCGACCCGGCCGCGGCGCTCGCCGAGACCCGCCGTGTGCTGCGCCCGGGCGGACGGCTCGCGCTATCGGTGTGGGGGGCGCCCGAGCGCAACCCGTGGGCCTCGATCGGGGGCCGAATCCTCGTCGAGCGCGGACACCTTCCCCCACCGGATCCCGGCGCCCCGGGCATATTCAGCATGGCCGGCGAGGAGCGCACGCGGACGCTGCTCGACGGCGCGGGCTTCGCGGACGTCCGCACCGAGGAGGTGCCCGTGCGCTTCGCATACGACGACGTCGACGATTACGAGCGCTGGGTGATGGACGTCGCCGGCCCGTTCGCGATGGTCGTCCGAGCCCTGCCCGAGGACGAGCGCCGCGCGCTCAGGAGGCAGCTCGCAGAGGCATTCGCCCCGTTCGTGGTCGACGGCGGCTACGAGGTGCCCGGTGTCGCCCTCTGTGCGGTGGCCACGTGATCACTCCCGGCTGAACCCTTCAAGTGGGGTCACCCGTGCGTGTGGCCTGCGGCCAGCGCCCGCCAGGCAGGGAGCCGGCCGGCGACGCCGAGGCGGTTCAGGTAGTCCTCGTCAAGTGCCTCCGAGGCGCCGCTCCGGGCGATCTGCTCCTGTTCGGTGATGAGCATGTCGGCGATGTGGACGGCGGCGGGCGGATCGAGCTTCTCGGTGCCGAGGCGATGGGGCGCGTGGTGGTGGGCGACCGCTTCGACGATCGGGTGGGGCAGGCCCCAGAGTGCGAGCAGGTATGCGCCGATCTCGGCATGGGTGACGCCGTTGCGATCGTGTTCGAGCGTGTGCAGTGGTCGGCCCGATTCGCGGGCCGCGGCGAGCAGGAGGGCGAGCTCATCGGGGCGGTGGGCGGCGAGCAGGAGCTTTCCGAGGTCGTGCAGCATGCCGGCGGTCAAGGCGTCCTCGGCGTCGCGCCTGTCGGGCAGCAGTTCGGCGCCGAGTCGCGCGACGCGCGCGGAGTGGGTCTCGAGCTCCTCGACGGAGAAGCCCTCGATGGGTCGGTCCGGCGTGAAGGCGCGGAAGGCGCCGGCGGTGAGGACGAGTGCGCGCAGCGGTGCCATGCCGAGGTAGGTGACGGCTTCGCGCGCGCTCGAGATCCGTCGGCCGAGTCCGAAGAACGAGGAGTTGACGAGCTGCAGCACCCTGGCGCACATAGCGATGTCGGACTCGACGAGCGCGCCGATGTCTGCGACCGACGTGTCGTGATTGGCCGTGGCTTCGACGAGCTTGGTGTAGAGCGCGGGAGCGGACGGGATCGCTGCGGCGCCGCCGGCGGCGCGGCGGACCGCTTCGTCGGCGAGCACGGCCCGTGAGACGCAGGCGCGGTCGATCGCGCGGCGCAGCTGGTCGCGGTCGCAGGGCTTGGCGAGGTACTGGTGGGCGACCGGCACGGTCCGCAGCGTGGCCGCCAGCTCCGTCTGGCCGGAGAGCACGATGCGGACGGTCTCCGGATGGCGCTCTTGGACGAGCCCGAGCAGCGTCGCACCGTCGATGTCCGGCATGCGCATGTCCGAGACCACAACGTCGAATCGCTGGAGGTCGATCTCGCGCAGCGCCGCTTCGCCGCCGAGCGCGAAGACCATCTCCCACTCGCGGCGCTGGCGGCGCAGCAGGTCGCGCAGCCCGTCGAGGACGTGCAGCTCGTCGTCCACGAATAGGACGCGCATCACGTGGAGATCCCCTGTGCAGCCTGGGCGCCGGCGATCGGAAGCCGAATCGTGAAGGTGGTGCCCGCGCCGAGCTCGGTGTCGAGCGCGAGCGTCCCCGCGTGCTTGTCGACGATCGCGCGGGCGATCGCGAGGCCCTGGCCGCTCCCGCGACCGACCTCCTTGGTCGTGAAGAACGGGTCGAAGATGCGCCCGCGGATCTCGGGCGGGATGCCGTCGCCGCTGTCGCCGATGCTGATGACCACCGTGTCGCCGTCGCGCGCCGTGCGGATCAGGATCGTCCCCTGCTCGTTCGGGTCGGTCCGGGCGTCCTCGATCGCGTGTGCGGCGTTGACGATCAGGTTGAGGAAGACCTGGTTGAGATCGCTCAGGTTGCACACGACCGGCGGCAGCCGCGCGAGCTCGGTCTCGACCTCGGCGACGTACTTGTACTCGCTGCGGGCCACGGTGAGCGTGGTCCTGAGCGCCTGGTTGAGATCCGCGGGCGCCTGCTCGCTCTGCGGGTGCGCGAACTCCTTCATCGCCCGCACGATCGACGCCACGCGCTCCACACCCTCCAGTGTGCGCTCGAACGCCGCCGGCACGCGCTCCTGCAGGTAGGCGACGTCGGCCGCCTCGTCGGCGCGCTCGAGGGAGGCTTGCAGGGTGTCGACTGCGGGACCGTCCGCGACGGCGACGCAGGCGTCCCGATAGTCGCTCAGTAGCTGCTGGAGGTCCTCGAAGGCGTCCCGGAGGAACTGCACGCTGTCGCCGACGAACTGGATCGGCGTGTTGATCTCGTGCGCGATCCCCGCCGCCAACTGGCCGACCGCCTCCAGCTTCTGCGCCATGCGCAGCTCCAGCTCCATCCGCTCGCGGTCGGCCTCGAGCCGCTTGCGCTCCGTGATGTCCGACAGCGTGCCGTAGAGCCAAGCGACTCCGCCATCACCGCCGCCGACCGCCTGCCCGCGGTCTCCCACCCACGCCTCCTGGCCATCGGCACGCACGATGCGATAGGCGAGCCCATAGGGGCGGCCACCCTGCACGGCGGCGCGCATCTCCTCGACCATCCGGGCGCGATCGTCGGGATGGACCAGGCTCGCAAGGGTCCGCTGGCGGTTCCCGGCAAGGCTCCGCGCCGGGTAGCCGGTGATCTGCTCGATCTCGTCGCTTACGAACTCGATCGTCAGGTCGGGATCGAGCGCGCGCCGGTAGACGGCGCCGGGGATGTTCGAGACCAGCAGGCGGAAGCGCTCCTCGCTTTCGCGCAGCTCCAGACGCGCCCGGTCGAGCGCATCGGCCTTCTCGACGAGCTTGTCATTGAGGACGCGCGCGTGCTCGCGATCGAAGTCTCCTGACGGCCCGCGCCGAGCGGTGGGCGTGGCACCAGCGACCGCGTCGCCCACCATCTCGAGCACCAGTGCGATGTCGCACGGCTTCGGGAGCACGCCCGCGACCTGCAGGGCGGTAGCCATCTCGCGCACCTCGCGGTCGTCGTAGTGGGCGGTCCAGAAGAGGATCGGCGTCGCGTCGAGCTCGGATTCACCACGCAGCCGGCGTGTGAGCTCGAAGCCGTTGACGCCGGACATGAGAACATCGGTGATGATCACGGTCGGTCGCTCCAACCGGGCCATCTCAAACGCATCCTCGCCGCCCGTGGCCGTCAGCGCGCGGTAGCCGCCGTTGCGTAGGAGCCCTGCCATCAGCTCGCGGTTGCTCGGGTGGTCGTCGACGATCAGGATCGAGTGCGCCGCAGTGGTCCCGTCGACTGCTGAGAACGTCGCGCTCACGCTCAGGTGATCCTCTGCAGCTCGGCGAACGTCTCCAGCAGCGACAGGTCGTAGCGATCGCCGCGGGCGCGCAGCGTCTGCAGCGTCGTGGTGGCCGAGACCCCCTGGGTCTCGAGCACGTCGAAGTCGAGCACGATCCGCAGAACGCGCGACGCGGGCGGCGTCCCGGCCACCCCGTGCCGCGTCGGCACGAACGGCCGCGCTGTCGCGGACAGCACCGCGGCCACCGGCGCGAGCCGCGGGACCGCCGCCACGAAGCGCTCCGCGAGCTCGGGCAAGCGCTCGAGCTCAGCGGCCTGGTCGCGACCAAGCCGGCGCCCGGACGAGAGCCGATCACGCGTCTCTGGCGAGAGCCCCACGACGCCCAGCTGCGTCAACTCGCACGCGCGCGCGAGCTCCCACGACGGCACCGTCGCCTCCGCAGCAGCGGCCAGCTCCACGGCCTGGTGGCGGATGCGCGCGGCGCGCGCAGGTCCGTCGGGGTCGAGGGCCGCAGCCATCTGCGTGAGCGCGCGCATCGTTCCCTCGAGGTCCTGCTCGATCAGCTCCCGCTCGCGGACCGGCGTCCAGTGCCGCGCGACGGCGGAGTCGAGCGCGGCGATCAGCTCCTCCGTCGCGCACGGCTTGACGAGAAAACGGAAGATCTCGCCGTCATTGACGGCGGCGACGGCGTCGTCGAGCGTCGATTGCCCGGTGAGCAGCAGCCGCACCGTCTCGGGCGCGTGCTTGCGCGCGAGTGCGAGGAAGCGCGCGCCATCGAGTTTGGGCATGCGCATGTCCGAGAGGACCACATGGAAGGACTGGTCGGCGAGCAGCCGGAGCGCCTCGAAGCCGTTGGTCGTGGCAACGACATCGAAGCGTCGCCGCAACGAGTCGCGCAGCGACTCGAGCATCAGCGGCTCGTCGTCCACGCACAGTACGCGCGCTTTGGGAGTGCGGTCAGCGATCACGCGTCCCGAGGCGACGGGAGTGGGAGAGGCAGGGGCGTACGCGGCAGACCACATCGGAACATCCGCGATGATCGGAGCGCAGCGACGCATCTTGAGAGTGCCGCACAGCGCCACGGAGCCCGCCAAGGATGGGACATCGAACGGGGACACGTCGGCCGGCACTCGACACGGCTGTCCGCTCCTGAACCCTGGAGGCGGTGGGTCCTCAACCCAGGCGACGTCCAGCCGATCTATCGTCGCGATGAGCGACATTCACGTGACCCCCCCGAGGCCGGTCCCGCCGTCCTCGACTCCCCTGGAGCGCACCCGACGGCGTTCGCGGCTGACGGGCGCACGCGAGCTCCGGCTCGCGCAGCGCGTCGCGCGCGTGCTGTGGTGCCTGGCTGGCGTGGTGTTCGTCGCGCACAGCGCGTACACGCTGCTGGGTGTCGGGAGCGGCGCGCTGGACTGGGTCGTGAGCGGGTGGACGACGTTCGGCGTGTTCCTGTCGTGCGCGGCGGTGAGCTTCGCGCGGGCGCTCGCGCACCGGCCCGAGCGGCTGGCATGGTCGGCGCTCGGTGTTGGGCTGGCGGCGTACGCGCTCGGTCAGGCGTACTACGTCGTGGTCACCTCAAAGGATCCTGCCGCCGGCTTCCTGACCGGATCGAACCTGCTGTGGCTGTCGCTGTACCCGCTCGCGTTGCTGGGGATCGTGGCGCTGGTGCGAGCCCAACGCGTTCGGGTGCGTTGGGAGCTGTGGCTCGACGGGGTGACCGGCGGGCTGGTCATCGGGTCGCTCGGCGTGGTGGTGATGTTCGAGCTGGTCATCAGCCCGCTGGCGGCGCTGCACGCGGCGCCGGCCAACCTGGCGTTCGCGCTGGGCGACCTGCTGGTGGTCGGCTTCGGCGTCGGCGCGTGCGGGCTGCTGGGCTGGCGCCCGCCGCGCAGCCTGATCGTGCTCATCGCCGGCTTCGCCGCGCAGGGGCTCCAGGACACGGCCTTCCTGGACCAGCTCTTGCGCGGAACCTATCGCCCGGGTACGTTGCTGGACTCGGCCTGGCTGCTCGGATTGCTGTGTGTGACCGCGGCGGCGGCGTGGCCGCGCCCGTCGTGCGCGATGGTCCGCGAGGTCAAGCCGCGGGCGCTCGTGGCCTTCCCACTGGCATTCGCGCTGGGCGCGGTCGCCGTGGCTGCCTATGAGGCGCTGGCCGACAGTGTCAGCGCCGTGGCCGTCGTCCTCACCATGCTCGGGCTGGTTGTGGTGGTCGTGCGTTGCGGGTTCACGTTCCGCGCGCACGTGTCGATGATCGAGGCCAAGGAGCGCAGCGAGGCGCACCTGGCGCAGGCGCAGCGACTCGCCGGTGTGGGCAGCTGGGAGTTACACGCGGTCGAGGACCGCATCACGTGGTCGGCCGAGCAGGCGCGCCTGCTCAACTGGCCGCACCCCGAGCCCCCGGCCGGCCTCGCGGCCGCGCTCGAGCTCGTCGATCCCGAGGATCGCCCCACGGTCGTCGCCGCGCTGGAGGCCGCGCGCGACGGCGACGCGCCGCTGTCGCTGGAGTACCGGGTCAGGAGCGCCGATGGCGTTCGCATCATCCACTGCCAGGGGGAAGCTGTGCGCGACGCCGACGGGCGCTGGGTCGGCCTGATCGGCACCTGCCAGGACGTCACCGAGCGGTTTCGGCGCACGGAGGCCGAGCGCGCCAACCAGGCCAAGAGCGAGTTCCTCTCGCGCATGAGCCACGAGCTGCGCACCCCGCTGAACGCCGTTCTGGGCTTCAGTCAGCTGCTGGCGAGCAGTGAGCTGCATGACCGCCAGCGCGCCAACGTCGACCAGATCCTCACCGCCGGCAGGCACCTGCTGACGCTCATCAACGAGGTCCTGGACATCTCGCGGATCGAGGCCGGCGAGCTCACCGTCTCGCTCGAACCCGTCCACCTCGCCACGGTGCTCGACGACACCGTCGATCTCATCGCGCCGCTGGCGGCCGCCCGGCGCGTCGCGCTGACGCCCACCCCCGACGAAACGGACGCATGGGTGCAGGCCGATCAGCAGCGCCTCAAGCAGGTGCTGCTCAACCTGCTCTCCAACGCCGTCAAGTACAACCGCGAGGACGGGCAGGTCCACGTGCGCGTCGAGCTGCCCGGCGACGATCGCGTGCGCGTGGTCGTGGCCGACACCGGTGCGGGCATCTCGCCCGACTTGCTCCCGCGGCTGTTTCACCCGTTTGAGCGCCTGGGCGCCGAACACGGCGACATCGAAGGCACCGGCCTGGGCCTCTCGCTGTCAAAGAGCCTCGTCGAAGCGATGGGCGGCACGATCGACGTCACCAGCACGCCCGGCGCAGGCAGCACCTTCACGGTCGAGCTCGGCGCCGCCGAACCGATCCAACGCGCGGCCACGCTGCCGGCCGGCGCCGTACACGCCGGCCCGATCGACGGCGAGCCGCGCACGCTGCTGTGCATCGAGGACAACGTCGCAAACCTGGAGCTGATCGAGCAGATCTTCACGACCCGTCCCGACATCGAGCTGCTGACCGCCGTGCAGGGCACGATCGGAGCCGAGCTGGCGCGACGGCATCTCCCCGACGTCGTGCTCCTGGACCTCAACCTGCCCGACATCGACGGCGACGAGGTGCTCGAGCGGCTGCGCGCCGAGCCGGCCACCCAGCACCTGCCCGTGGTGATCCTCAGCGCCGACGCCACCCCGCGCCAGCTCGAGCGCCTGCTCGCCAGAGGCGCGCACGCCTACCTGACCAAGCCGATCGATGTCGCCGAGCTGATGCGCGTCATCGACGACGCGCTCCGGTCGCCCGACCCCTCCCGGCGCTGATGAGCGCCGGACTGACCGGCATGCGGCTGCTGATCGTCGACGACAACGCCGCCAACGTCGCCCTGCTGGAGCAGCTCCTGCAGGACGCCGGTTACACCAGCGTGCTCAGCACCCGCGACCCGCGAGGCGCCGCCGAGCTGTGCGCCGACTGGCGACCCGACCTGGTGCTGCTCGACCTGCACATGCCCCACCTCAGCGGCTTTCAGGTCCTCGCCGCCATCGCGGACCTGCTGGGCGAACCCGTGAACCTGCCCGTGCTCGTGCTGACCGCCGACGCAACTCCCGACGCGCGCCGGCGCGCGCTCTCGCAGGGCGCCCGCGACTTCGTCACCAAGCCGCTCGATCACGCCGAGGTGCTGCTGCGCGTGCGCAACCTCCTGCACACCCGCCACCTCCAGCAACGCCTCCACGACCGCAACGCCATCCTCGCCGACGCCGTCCACAGGCGCACCCACGAACTCGAGCACGCACGGCTCGAGGCCCTCACGGTGCTCGCCGCCGCGACCGAATACCGCGACGACGACACACACCAACACACCGAGCGCGTCGGACACACCGCCGCGCTGATCGCCCAAGCGCTCGACCTCCCCGAGCCCGTGGTCGCCACGATCCGCGACGCCGCCCCTCTGCACGACATCGGCAAGATCGGCATCCCCGACCACGTCCTCCTCAAACCCGGCCGGCTGACCGCCGACGAGCGCACCGTCATGCAGCGCCACGTCGAGATCGGCGCACGCATCCTCGCCCCCGCTCGCTCGCCCGTGCTACGCACCGCCGCCGACATCGCCCGCACCCACCACGAGCACTGGGACGGCAACGGCTACCTCGCCGGGCTCCACGGAGAGGACATCCCCCTGGCTGGGCGCATCACCGCGGTCGCCGACGTCTTCGACGCCCTCACGCACCGACGGCCCTACAAGCCGGCCTGGCCGCTCGAGCGTGCCGTGGCAACCATCGCCCACGGCGCCGGACAGCAATTCGACCCGCGCGTCGCGCACGCCTTCGCCGCACTCGACCACGCCACCCTCATCAACCACACCGCAACGCCACAACGGCAGCCGCTGGCCGCCTGATAAGCGAGGACCGGCGGCCGCGCGCTCCAGCCGCTCGAGCTCACCGAATCCGGCGTCGGAGGCGTGGCCAGGTCGGCAACTGGTTCGGGGGTCCGACCTGGCCGGCCCGTCAGAGAAGGGGATTGCCGGGCGCTGCGCCTCCGACAGATCGTAGTACCCGCGCGCCTCACACGCCGACCATCGCGGCCCGTTCCGCGAGGCGGAGCAGAGGCTCAGCGGCGACGCCGAGGGCCACCGTGGCGACCCCCGTCACGGCCAGCACGGTGCCGAGCGTGCGGCCGCCCGCGACGATCGGCCGCCGTCCGACGTCCGCCTCCAGGATCGTCGGGGCGATGACGCGCAGGTAGTAATAGAGCGAGATGACCGTGTTCACGACCGCGACCGCCGCGAGCCATGCCTGGTCGGCGTCGATCGCAGCGGTGAACACCTCGAGCTTCCCGACGAAGCCCGCGAGCGGCGGGAGCCCGAGCAGCGACAGGAACGACACGACGAGCACCGCCGTCCACCACGGGTGCCTGCGGCCAAGGCCGCGGAACGCGTCGAGATCCACCGAGTCGTGCTCGCGCTGCACGGCGAGGACGACGGCGAACGCGGCCAGGTTCATCGCGGCGTAGGCGACGGCGTAGTAGACGAGCGCGGGCAGCCCCTGCTCGGAGGCCTCGAGCGCCGCGACGCCCATCAGCAGATAGCCCGACTGGGCGATGGACGAGTAGGCCAGCAGCCGCACGACGTTGCGCTGCGGCAGGGCCGCGACGTTGCCGACCGTCATGGTGACGGCCGCGAGCACGGCGACGGCGGTGGTCCACCCCGCCGTGTCGCCGGGCAGCGCGAGCGGCAGCACGCGGGCGAGTGCGACCAGCCCCGCGAGCTTGGGCAGTACGGAGAGATACGCGGCGACGGGCAGCGGCGCGCCGTCATAGGCGTCGGGCGTCCAGAAGTGGAAGGGGACGAGCGCGGCCTTGTAGCCCAGGCCGAACAGCACCAGCGCGGTCGAGGCGATGACGATGCCGTCCGGCGCGCCGGCGAGTGCCTCGCCGACCACTCGCAGGCTCGTGGTCCCGGCCATCCCGAACCACCAGCTCAGGCCGTAGAGCATCGCCGCGCCCGAGACGGTCCCGAAGATGTAGTACTTGATCGACGCCTCGTTGCCGCGCCGGGACCCGCGCAGGTAGCCGGTCATCACGAAGGTGGCCAGGCCGAGCGCGCCGATCGCCAGGCCGAGCAGGGCCGCGTCGCCGGCCATCCCGAGCAGGACGGCCGACAGCGAGGCGAACGTCAGCACGGCGTAGAACTCGCCCTCGCGATCCGTGCCGGCGAGCACGGGCCGGGCGAGCGCGACGCACAGCGCCCCGGCGACGCCGATCAGGGCCGCGAGCGTCAAGGACAGACCGTCGACCATCAGCATGCCCTCCATCACGGCCTTGAAGCCGCGGTCGAGCCAGACGACCACCGCGAGCGCCGCGGCAGCCAGGTGGGCGCCCGCGACCCAGGCGCCGACCAGCCCCTGCCGGTGCCGTGGCACCACCATCGCCAGCACGACCGCGGCGACGGCGGCGAAGGTGAGCCCGAGCACCGGCAGGAGCCAGCCCAGCTCGCGCAGCATCGTCTCCTCCATCTGCTTGGCCTGCTCGAACGTGCCGCCGTTGGGCATCAGAGCCAGCTCGCCGCGTCGATGAGGTCGAGCGCCAGCCGCGGGTAGAGGCCGAGCACCACGAACAGCGACACGAGCGGGGCCACCGCGAGGATCTCCCGCCAGTGCAGGTCGGGCAGCGCGCGCAGCGGCTCCGGCGTCTCGCCCATGAACGCACGCTGGAGCGCGAGCAGGAACAGCGCGGCCGTGACGACGATGCCGACCACCGCGATCGCGGCCACGGCCGGATAGACGTCGAAGGTGCCGAGGAAGATCTGCAGCTCGGCCGGGAACTGGGCGAGGCCCGGGAGGCCGAGCGACGCGAAGAACGTCAGCGCGACCACGCTCGAGTACCAGGGCATCGGCCGCAGCAGGCCGCCGAGCCGGCCGAGGTCGCGGGTGCCGGCCCGGTCCTTGATGAACCCGGCGACGAAGAACAGCGTCGCGGTGACGAGGCCGTGGGCGATCATCTGGAGCACCGCGCCGTCGATCGCCAGGTCGCGCGCGCGGGCGCTGATGCCGCTCGCGGCGGCCGCGCCGACGCCGATGACCACGTACCCCATGTGGTTCACGGAGGTGTAGGCGATCAGGCGCTTGAGGTCCCGCTGCGCGAGCGCCAGCAGCGCGCCGTACAGGACCGAGACGAGTCCGAGCAGCGCCACGGGCAGCGCGTACTCGGCGAACGCGTCCGGGAGCATCTGGAGGTTCACGCGGACGAGCCCGTAGGTGCCCATCTTCAGCAGCACGCCGGCCAGCAGGACGCTGCCGGCCGTCGGGGCCTCCACGTGGGCGGCGGGGAGCCAGGTGTGGAAGGGCACGACCGGCGTCTTGATCGCGAACCCGACGAAGAAGGCGAGGAACACGAGCGAGGCGCCGAGCCCGGCTCCCGCCACCGGCTGCTCGGAGGCGAGCCGCGTCATGTCGAACGTCTGCGGCTCGGAGGTCAGGAACAGCGCGATGATCCCGAGCAGCACCGGCAGCGAGCCGATCAGCGTGTAGAGGAAGAACTTCAGCGCCGCGTAGCGCCGGTCCTCCTCGCCCCAGAGCGCGATCAGGAAGTACATCGCCACGAGCGTCACGTCGAACGCGACGTAGAAGAGGAAGAAGTCCTCGGCGAGGAAGAACGTGAGCGTCGCGCCCTCGAGCAGCATCAGCAGCCCGGCGGCGGCGCGTGTCATGGGTCGCGGTCCGACACCGTAGGCGACGGACGCCGCGAACAGGACGACGGTCATCAGCCCGAGCGCCAACGACATGCCGTCCACGCCGACGCGCCAGGCGACGTCGATGCTCGGGATCCAGGTCGCCTCCTCGACGAGCTGCATCCCGCGATCGGTGTCGAACCGCAGCCAGGTGATGCCCAGCGCCGCGCCGCTGATCCCGGTGGCCGCCAGCGCGAGCGTGTGCGGCAGGCGGCTCGGCCGGGCCGGCGCCAGCGGCATGAGCGCGGCGACGAGCAGTGGGGCGGCGATCGCGATCGTGAGCCAGGGCATGGTCAGAGGAGTGCGGAGAGGGCGACGACGGCGGCGACCGCCGTGCCTCCGAGCACGGCGTCGCGCAGGTACTCGAACAGCCGGCCCGACTGCAGGCGGCGCAGGTCGTCGCCGCCCGCGCCGACCAGGCGGGCGAGGCCGTCGACGGCGGCGTCGATGCCGCGCCGCTCGATCCAGTCCTGCGAGCGGGCCGCGGCCAGCCCGGCCCGGCCGACGCCGTCGACCGCCGCGTCGACGACCCGGCGGTCCAGTGCGTCGGCGGCGCTCGCCGCCTGCATCAGCGGTCGCTGCACGAGCCGTCGCAGGATCTCGTTCGTGTGGAGCTGCCGTGCGGCTGCGGTCGCGAGCGCGCGCGGGACGCTCGGCCGCAGCGCGACGGCCGCCGCGCCGGCGGCGACGGCGAGCAGCGAGAGGACGAGGCTGAGGCTCGACGATGGAAGCTCCGGCGCGTCGATCAGGCGCACGAGCGGCTCTCCCGCGAGCCCGAGCGCGAGCGAGCCGGCGGCGGTCGCGCCGACGCCCGCCAGCATCGCGGGGCGCCCCCGATCGGCGACCCGCCGCGTCCCCGCGGCGGCCGCCAGGACGAGCCACGGCCGCAGCAGATAGGCCGCGCTGCCGGCGGCCGCGAGCAGGACGAGGACGAACCAGGCCGCCTGCGTCTCGGCCGCGGCCGCGATGTGCTCCTTGCTCCAGAAGGCGGCGAGCGGAGGGACGGCGGCGATCGAGAGCGCGTTGACCGTGAACCCGGCGAAGGCGACGGGATCGTCGCGGCCGGCGCCGCGCAGTCCGGCCAGCTCGGTCGTGCCGCGCGCGTGCTGGAACACGCCCGCCGCCAGGAACAGCCCGGCCTTGCCCGCCGCGTGCGCGACGAGGTGGAACAGCGCGACCGCGGGCCCGCCGGCCGCCGCGCCGACGAACATCAGGCCGAGCTGACTCGTCGTCGACCCGGCCAGCACCCGCTTGAGGTCGGTCTGGCCGAGGGCGATGAAGGCGCCGGCGACGGCGGTGAGCGCGCCCACCCATCCCGCCACCTCGAGCGGCCAGCCGGCGAGCAGCTCGTGCGAGCGCGCGAGCAGGTAGACGCCGGCGGCGACCATCGTCGCGGAGTGCAGGAGCGCCGACACCGGCGTCGGCCCGGCCATGGCTGCGGAGAGCCACGTCTGAAGCGGCGCCTGGGCGCTCTTGCCCATCGCGGCCAGCACGATGCCGAGCCCGACCAGCGCCCCGAGTGCGCCGTCGGGGCGGTCGCTCGCGAACGCGAGGCTGCCGGTGGCCGCGAACAGCGCGAGCACGGCGAGGTAGAGGCCGAGGTCGGCGGTGCGGGTGGTCAGGAACGCCCGCACCGCGCCCGCCGGCGCCGCCGGATCCTCGCGCGAGTAGGCGATCAGGCGCGCGGACGCCGCACCGACGAGCTCCCAGAAGATCAGCAGCGTCAGGTAGCCGTCGGCCAGGACCAGGCCCTGCATGGCGGCGAGGAAGGCGAGCAGGCCGGCGAGCGCCGACCGGGCGCGCGCCTCGCCGGCGAAGTACCCGGCGGCGTAGACCATCACCGCGAGCCCGACCGTGGCGACGGTCACGGTCATCGCCGCCGACAGGCCGTCGAGGCGCAGCCCTGCGTCGAGCCCGCCGCCGGGCAGCCACGCGAAGCCACTTCGAGCCCGCTCGCCGCTCGCCAGCATGACCCAAGACGGGATGGCGGAGAGGAGGGCGCCCGCGATCGCCGTGCGCGGCGCGACGCGCGCCACGACGGCGGCGACGGCCGGCAGGGCGACCGCGAGCCAGAGCACCGCCGCCATCAGCCCTTGAGCTCCGTCAGGTCGTCGACCTCGGCGGTGCGCGAGTGGCGGA
>JBOGYU010000068.1:0-14261 GCA_050696935.1 Solirubrobacteraceae bacterium
GGGCGGACCTCGGGAGGGCGGGGCGGTGTCTGCGAGCGCTGCGCCGGGGGGGCATGCCGCGGCCCGACCCCCAGCCACGCCCGCCAGAAGCGAACGGGCGCCAGGAGTCGGGCGGGAAGGTCAGGCGGCCGCGGGTTCCGGGCGGGTGACCCGCTCGCGGGCCTCCTCGCGCGTCATCTGGCGCTTGCCCCAGCGGGTGGCCTCGGCGTAGTCGATCAGCGTGCCGAAGTAGTCGGCCAGCCGCGGCGGGCGGATGCCGGCCGGCCCGAGCGCCGCGCGCGCCCGCGTGTCGTCGAACACGACCTCCATGTCGAAGTACGGCCGGTACACCGCGCCGTGGTCGTCCGCCGAGTCGCCATCGACGCTGCCGGGCGGCACGATCTTCGGCGGCGGCCGCTCGAACCGCTCGCACGCGAGCTCCAGGAGCTCCGTAGCGAACGGGGCGTCGCGGCCCGCGACGAGGTTGAACACGCCCTGGTCGTCGACGTCGAGCAGGTGCACGAGCGCGTCCGCGACGTAGTCGACCGGCACCACGTCCACGTGCGCGGCGGGCAGCGCCGGGATCTCGTCGAACAGCCCGCGCGAGAACGCCCGCAGCGGCCAGTAGAGGACGTTGAACGCCGGGGTCCAGCCGGTCTCTGACTCGCCCATGACGATGCTCGGGCGGGCGATCGCGGGCGCGAGGTCGCCGGCGGCCCGGACCACGTGCTCGGCCTCCCACTTGGTCTGCTCGTACGTGTTGCGGAACGACTGGCCGGCGACGAGCTGGCGCTCGCGGAAGGTGCCAGGGTGGCGGCCGGAGACGTACGCGGTGGAGACGTGCAGGAACCGCTCCAGGCGACCCATCGACTTGCACTCGCGCGCGAAGCCGATCACCTCGCGGGTGCCCTCGACGTTGATCGCGCGCGCGTCGTCGAGCGGCAGGTCGAAGGCGATCGACGCCGCGCAATGCAGCACCGCTCCGACCTCCTCGGCGATCACGGTGCGCTCGGCCTGCGGGAGCCCGAGGCCGGGCCGGGTGACGTCGCCGGGCAGCGCCCGCACGCGGTCGCGGTAGGGCTCCGGATCGCGCCACAGCGTGCGCAGCACGCCGTCGATGCGCTCCTGGGCCGCCGCCGCGTCACTCGCCCGCACGAGCGTGAGCACCTCGCGGTCGTCGCGTTCGAGCAGCCGCGCGAGCACCTCCATCCCGAGGAAGCCCGTCGCGCCCGTCAGGAACACCGGGGGCCTCATGCGACTGCCTCGCTTCGCTCGTCACCGGCGGCGGCTTCGCCTTCGCCTCGCTCCTCCATGACAGGGGTGAGGGCCGTGCCCATCGCGTGGAACCCGCCGTCGACGTGCAGGATCTCGCCCGTGATCCCCCGCGCCATGTCGCTGAGCAGGAACAGGACGGCGGAGGCGACCGGGGCCGGGTCCTCCACGTCCCACCCGAGCGGCGCCTGGCGCTGCCACGCCGCGGCGAGGTCGCCGAAGCCGGGGATCCCGCGCGCGGCCAGCGTGCCGAGCGGGCCCGCGCTCACCAGGTTCACGCGCACGCCGCGCGGCCCCAGGTCGCGCGCGAGGTAGCGCGCGGTCGCCTCCAGCGCCGCCTTAGCGACGCCCATCCAGTCGTAGACCGGCCAGGCGACCTGGGCGTCGAAGTCCATCCCCACCACGCTGGCGCCATCCGGCGGATACAGGTCCGCAAGCGCGGCCGCCAGCGCCTTGAACGAGTAGGCGCTCGTGGTGAACGCCATCGCCGCGCTCTCGGCCGGCGTGGACATGAACCGCCCGCCCAGCGCGTCCTCGGGAGCGAAGGCGATCGCGTGCAGGACGCCGTCCACGCGGCCCCAGCGCGAGCGCAGCTCGTCAGCGACCGCAGACAGGTCCTCCGGCCGGTTCACGTCGAGCTCGAGCACGTCGGGCGGCTGCGGCAGCTTCGCCGCGGTCCGCTCGGTCATCCGCCGCACGCGGCCGAACGAGGTCAGCACCACCTCGGCGCCGGCCTCCTGCGCCTGGCGGGCGACCTCGTACGCGATCGACTCGCGGTTGACGACGCCGGTGATCAACAGCTTCTTCTCGGCCAACATCACAGCGTCCGCTCCGCATGCGCGCGCCCGTCGAGGCGGGAGGTGTCGTTCCGTGCGTATCTCATAGCGGTATCGCGACGAACTCGCCGGCCTCGGGCATGGCGAGCGCCGCCTCGGCGTCGCCGTCGCGCCGCCACAGCACCTCCACGCGCGCGCGGCACACGGTGCGGCCGTCCTGGTTGACCACGCTCCACGCGAGCGTGACCAGGCCGGCCTCCTCGGAGGCGGGCGCCAGCTCGGCGATCCGGCCCTCCACGTGCAGCGTGTCGCCGAACCGCACAGGGCGCTTGAACGTCGCGTCCGACACCCGCCGCAAGGCGACCACGCGCCCCGGGTCGAACTGGACCAGCCCCGCCGCCAGCGAGATGACCAGGAGCCCGTGGGCGATCCGCTCGCCGAACGGCGAGGCCGCCGCCCACTCGGCGTCGGCGTGTTGGGGGTGCCAGTCGCCCGTCAGCGCGGCGAACGAGACGACGTCCGCCTCCGTCACCGTGCGGGCACGGGTGGTGAACTGCTGGCCGGTCTCGAGCGCCTCGAACGGCGCCCACCAGCTCATCGTGTCGGTGATCGTGGGCGTCATAGCGGGATGTTGCGCACACCCTGCGCCGGGTGCGCGATCGCGTCGAGGGTGGACAGGGCCTCGCACAGGCGGCGGCGGGTGTCGCCGGGCAGGATCACCTCGTCGATGTACCCCTCCGCCGCGGCGGTGCTCGCGGACAGGTGCTCGTCGGCGTACTCGGAGGCGTACGAGTCGCGCGCCGCCGCCGGGTCCTCGGCCGCCGCGATGTCGCGCCGCTTGACGATCGTCACGGCCTGCTTGGCGCCCATCACGCCGAGCTGCGCCTGCGGCCACGCGAACGTGTAGTCCGCGCCCAGGTCGCGCGCGTTCATGGCGATGAAGGCGCCGCCGAAGGCCTTGCGCAGCACCACGGTCACCTTCGGCACGCTCGCCTCGGCGAACGCGTGCACGAGCTTGGCGCCGTGGCGGATCACGCCGAGCCGCTCCTGCTTCGTCCCCGGCATGAACCCGGGGGTGTCGACGAGCACGACCAGCGGGAGGCCGAACGAGTTGCACGTGCGCACGAAGCGGGCGGCCTTGGAGCCGGCCTCGGCGTCGAGCACGCCGCCCAGGAACTTCGGCTGGTTGGCCACCACGCCGATCGGCCGCCCGTCCAGGCGGGCGAAGCCGCACACCACATTGCGCGCCCAGCGCGGGGACCACTCGAGCAGGCGCCCGCCGTCGACGACGCCGCGGACCACGTCGCGCACGTCGTAGACGCGCCGCTCGTCCTCCGGCACCGGCTCGCCGGCGTCGTAGCCGACCGGGCCGACGGCGCGCCAGCGCGGCGCGCGCTCGCCGGTGTTGGCGGGCAGGTGGTCGAGCAGGTCGCGAGCCAGCAGCGCCGCGTCGGCGTCGTTGGCGGCCACGAAGTGCGCGACGCCGTTCTTCTCGTGGACCTTGTAGCCGCCGAGGTCGGCGGCGGTCACGTCCTCGCCCATGACCTCGCGGACCACCGCGGGGCCGGTGAGGAACATGTTCGCCCGCTCGGTCATGACCACGAAGTCGGTCAGCGCCGGCGAGTACGAGCCGCCGCCCGCGGACGCCCCGCAGATCACAGAGATCTGCGGGAGCTTCCCGCTCAGCGCCACGTGCTCGCGGAAGATCCGGGCGTAGCCGGCGAGCGCCGCCGTGCCCTCCTGCATCCGCGCGCCGCCGGACTCGATGAAGCCCACGACGGGCGCGCCGGCGCGGCCGGCGAGCCGGAGCACCTTCACGATCGAGTCGGCGTGCTGCTCGCCGAGCGAGCCGCCGAGGTAGGACGGGTCCTGGGCGTAGCAGAACACGGGGCGGCCGTCGACGCGGCCGGCGCCGGCGATCACGCCGTCGCCCGCGCGGGCCTTCTCACCCATCCGCCGCGAGCGCACGTCCGAGCGCAGCAGCGTGAGCGAGCCCCGGTCGCACAGCGCCTCCAGGCGCTCGACCGGCGACAGGCGCTCCTGCTGCTCCTCGCGGATCAGGTCTACGGTCATGCAACCTCCAGGCAGAGCACGGCGTTGTGCCCCCCGAAGCCGAACGCATTGGAAAGCGCCACGGCCGGCTTGCCGTTGACGTCCAGGCTGCGCGCCTCGTTGGGGACGTAATCCAAGTCGAGCCCCTCGTCGGGATGCTCGTAGTTCAGGGTGGGCGGGGCGATTCGGTCGCGCATGGCGAGGATCGTGGCGACGGCCTCCACGGCGCCGGCGGCGCCGAGCAGGTGGCCGATGGCCGACTTCAGGGAGGAGACGGGAACGCCTTCGCCGAGCACCTTCTTGATGGCGACGGTCTCCGCCCGGTCGTTGAGCGGGGTCGAGGTGCCGTGGGCGTTGACGTACACGACGTCCTCCGGCTTCAGGCCGGCGTCGCGCAGCGCCTGCCGCATCGCCTCGATCGCGCCGCCGCCGTCCTTCTCCGGCGCGGTCAGGTGGTAGGAGTCCGACGACGCGCCGTAGCCGGCGAGCCGGGCGAGGATCTTCGCCCCGCGCTCGCGCGCTCGGTCGCCGTCCTCGAGCACCAGCACAGCGGCGCCCTCGCCCATCACGAAGCCGTCGCGCTCGGCGTCGAACGGGCGCGAGATCCCCTTGTCCGACAGCGCGTCCAGCGCCGCGAAGGCCGAGATGGCCAGCGGCGTGATCGCGGCCTCCGAGCCGCCGGTGACCACGGCCTCGGCGTCACCGGTCTGGATCATCCGCGCGGCGGTGCCGATCGCGTGCGCGCCGGCGGCGCAGGCCGAGAGGGTCGCGAACGAGTGCCCGCGCAGCTTGTGACGCATGGACACGGCGGCGGAGGCCGCATTGCCCATGAGCAGCGGGATGGCGAGCGGCGAGACCGCCTTCGGGCCCTTGTCCAGCAACTGCCTGTGGTTGGCCTCCAGCGTCCCGATGCCGCCGATCCCGGTGCCGATCAGCGTCGCGACGCGATCGGACTCGTACGGCAGCTCCTCGGTCCAGCCGGACTCGGCCAGCGCCTCGTCGGAGGCCACCATCGCGAACTGCGCGAAGCGGTCCGAGCGCCGCGCCTCCTTGATCGACAGGTGGTCCGTGGGGTCGAACTCCGTGGCGGCGCCCACGCCGTCCTGGATGCCCGACTCGCCGGCCCGCCAGCGTTCATAGAGCGTGCGGGCGCCGACCCCGAGCGGGGAGACGGCGCCGACGCCGGTGACGACGATCTCGCGATTCATCCCGCCCGGCTCACCACCAGGTCGATCGCGTCGCCGACGGTCTTGATCTTCCCGACGTCGTCGCCCTTGAGCTGGACGCCGTACTCGTCCTCGATGATCTGCGAGAGCTCCGCGAGGTCGAGCGAGTCGACGTCGAGCTCCTCGAACGTGGCCTCGCGCGAGACCTGCGACTCGTCCACGCCGAACTGCGGGAGCGCGTCGTAGACGGTCTTCTCGACGGCCTCGGGGGTGATGGTCGTAGCCATGGTGTTGGTTTCTCCTTTCAGGCGGACATGCCGCCGTCGACGAACAGCGTCGTGCCGGTGACGTATCCGGCGGCCTCGGAGGCGAGGAAGCGCACGGCGGCGCCCACCTCCTCCGGGGTGCCGGCGCGCCGGGCCGGGACGGCCTCGAGCACGGACTCCGGCAGGTCCTGCGTCATCTCCGTCTCGATGAACCCGGGTGCGACCGCGTTCACGGTCACGCCGCGCCGCGCGACCTCGGCGGCGACGGTCTTGGTCATGCCGATCAGGCCCGCCTTGGCGGCGGCGTAGTTGGCCTGGCCGGCGTTCGCGCGCGGGCCGACCACGGACGCGACGTTGACGATCCGCCCGTAGCGGGCGCGGATCATCGGGCGCATCGCGCGGCGGGTGAGGCGGAAGGCGGCGGTGAGGTTGGTGCCGATCACGCGGTCCCAGTCGTCGTCCTCGAGCTGGATCGCGAGGCCGTCGGCGCGCACGCCGGCGTTGTTGACGAGCGCCAGGACGGGGCCGAGGCTCTCGGCGGCCTCGAACAGCCCGTCGGGGGCGCCGTTCGTGACGTCCCCGTGGACGGCGGCCGCCGTGCCGCCGGCGCTCTCGATCGCCTCGACCACGCGGCCGGCGGCGTTCTCGTCGGAGCGGTAGTTGACCGCGACGAGCCAGCCGTCGGCCGCCAGCGCCCGCGCGATCGCGGCGCCGATGCCCTTGGAGCCGCCGGTCACGAGGGCGGTGGCGTTCTCCGGCCTCAAGCGAGCCCCCACTCGATCACGCCGGCGCCCCAGGTGAACCCGGCGCCGATGGCGGCGATCATCACCTTCTGGCCCGGGCGCAGCCGGCCGTCCTCGCGCAGCAGCGAGAGGGTGAGCGGGATCGAGGCCGCGGAGGTGTTGGCCATGTGCGCGACGTAGTCGGCCACGCGCGCGGGCTGCAGGTCGAGCCGCTCGCCGACGGCGCGGATGATCCGGCCGTTGGCCTGGTGGTAGACGAACAGGTCGACGTCCTCGAGCTCGAGCCCGGCGCGGGCGACCGCGGCCACGGTGGCCTCGCTCAGGCGCTTGACCGCCACCTGGTAGGTGGAGTGGCCGTCCATCCGCAGCACCCGCTCGTCGTTCGCGCACGTGATGCGGTCGCCCAGCCCGCCGTCGGCGGCGAGGACGATCGGACCGATTCTGCCTCGCGTCTGCCTCGCGCTTGCGCGCTCGTCACCGGCTTCGCCTCGGCGCTCGTCACCGCTTCGCTCGCCGCCACCGTCGGCGCCGACGACGACCGCGCCTGCGCCGTCGCCGAACAGGGCGGCGGTCTTCTGGTCGTCGAAGTCGATCAGGCGGGTGAGCACCTCGGCGCCGATCACGAGCACGCGGTCGGCGCGGCCGGTCTCGACCTGACCGGCGGCGAGCCGCAGGGCGGCGAGCCAGCCCGTGCAGGCGGCGCCGATGTCGATCGCCCCGGCGGTCTCCGCGCCGAGCTCGTGCGCCACGAGCGGCGCCGCGTTGGGCGTGATCTCGTCGGGCGTCATCGTCGCCACGAGCACGAGGTCGACGTCGAGCGGGTCGACCCCCGCGTCGGCGAGCGCGCGGCGGCCGGCGAAGGTGGCGAGGTCGCTCAAGCGGTCGGCGGGCGCGGCGCGCCGGCGCGACTTGATGCCCGTGCGCTTGACGATCCAGGCGTCGTCGACGCCGATCCGCTCGGCGATCGGCCCGTTCGGCACGACCTCCGGGGGCACGTGGTGGCCGAGGCCGACGATCCGCGCGGTGCGTGCGGGCGCGGGGAGCGGCCGGCCGTTGCGCGTGGCCTCGCGCGCGATCGTGCGCAGGTCGGGTGGGAGCGCGGCGCTATGCATGGGCGCGCTCCCTTCGGTCGCGACCGGCGGCGGCTTCGCCTTCGCCTGACGGGGTCTCGACCGGGTGGTCGGGGAGGATGCGCTTGCCCAGGCGGGCGAGCACCTTGCCGGGGCCGACCTCCACGAACCGGCGGCCGCCGGCTTCGTGCAGGGCGAGCACGGTCTCGCGCCAGCGGACCGGCCGGGTCAGCGCGGCGGCCAGCTCGGCGCGCACGTCCTCGAACGGCTGTGTGGTCGCGCAGGAGAACACGGGGAAGCGCGGCTCGTGCAGCTCGGTCTCGTCGAGCGCGGCGCGGAAGGGCTGCACCGCCGGCTTCATCGCGGGCGAGTGGAACGCGCCCGCGACGTCGAGCGGCATCGCGCGGCGGCCACGCTCACGGGCGGCCTCCTCGGCGCGCTCGAGCGCCTCGCGGGGGCCGGAGAGCACCACCTGGCCGGGCGCGTTGTCGTTGGCGACGGTCACGCCCGTCTCGTCCGCCACGGCCTCGGCGTCCTCGGCCGTCGCGCCGACGAGCGCGAGCATCGAGCCCGAGTCGTCGGCCTCGGCCATCAGCCTGCCGCGGAGGGTGACGAGCCGCAGGGCGTCGTCGCGCTCGAGCACGCCGGCGGCTGCCAGCGCGGCGAGCTCGCCGAGCGAGTGCCCGGCGGCGGCGCCGGCCTCCAGCTCCAGCGCGTCCCAGCCGGCGAGGCTGGCGCAGAAGATCGCGGGCTGCGCGAAGCGGGTGGACTCCCCCGCGCGCGGGAACGGGTCCTCGCCCACGAGCGCGATGCAGCGCTCCAGCAGCTCGGGGGCGCGGTGCGCGACGAGATCGCGCATGTCGGGTGTCTGGCTGCCCTGTCCGGGGAACAGGGCGGCGGTCTCGGTGATCAAGCTCACACGAGGAAGTTCACCGGCGAGTCGCAACGGTCACAGCATTGGCACGTCCGAACCCCCCGGGCGGGGGGTGCGGGCTACGACATCTTCACGGCGCGCTACGGCTTCTTCACGGGCGCGGCGGGTCCGGCGAACGTCAACTGCGGGCATGTAGGGGAGGAGGGAGCGGTCGCCGCGAAGGTACCGTCCTGCTTAGAGGGGACAGTGTCCCCTCAGGACAGGATCGTTGCAACGATCCTGTCCTGGTGTCGTCCTGCGACACTTATCCAGGACGGTGGCCCGCCGCGGGCCCCCTGACCCGCCTCCCTACAAGCCAGCCGTTCGCCGGACCCGCCGGAGCGCTACGAGACGCACACGCGGCGCTACGAGATCAACCCGAGCCGCTGCGCCTTCTGTACCGCCTCGGCGCGGTTCCGCACGCCCAGCTTCCGGTACAGGGTGCTGGTGTGCTCCTTGACCGTGTGCGGGGAGAGGAAGAGGCGGCCGGCGATCTCGCGGTTCGTGGCGCCGGAGGCGATCGCCTCCAGCACCTCGCGCTCGCGCTCGGACAGCGGCGGGCCGGACGGCGCCTCGTGCGGGCGGAACACGGTCATGCCGCGGCCGACCAGGCGGACGGCGTCGGCGATGTCCGCCGCCGGCCAGTCCTTGGAGATGAACCCGGCCGCGCCCGCCGCGCGCGCCGCGTTGGGCGAGATGCGGCCGGCGCCCGAGATCATCAGCACGTTCGTCCTGGGCGAGACGGTGCGCAACCGCTCGCAGATCTCCGCGCCCGACTCCTGCCCCACGAACAGGTCCACGAGCGCGACGTGCGGCTCGTAGCGGCGGGTGAGCGCGAGCGCCTCCTCGGCGTTGCGCGCGCTCACGCAGCGCTCCACCCACGGCTGCTCGCCGAGCATCAGCCGGAAGCCCCAGTGCACCACCTCGTGGTCGTCGACGATCAGCACGCGCAGGCGGCGCTCGCCCGAGCCGCCGCTCCCGGCCGCCAGCCGGCTGGGGTTGAGGTCGGGCGTCGTCACAGCGGCACCGCCAGCCGGACGCGCCACGTGCCCGGCTCCCGCTCGCCGAACTCCACGATCCCGCCGAACTGGAGCGCCTCCAGCGCCGCCAGCCGCAGCCCCATCCCGGTCTGCTTCGGCCGCCCGGAGACGCCGTCGTTGGCGACCTCGAGGCTGAGCGTGCCCTCCGCGACGTCGAGCGCGACCTCCACGCGCGAGGGCCGCGCGTGCTTGTGGGCGTTGCGCACCGCCTCGGCCAGCACCGACTGCGCGAGCGGCTCGAGCTCGGGCGGGACGCGGACGCGCTCCGATCCCCGGGTGAGCCGGATCGCGAGGTCCGGGTGCTCGCGCCGCAGTCGCGCGACCTCCCGCAGCAGCGTCGTCTGCGTCTCGGGCGCCGAGCGGCCGAGCGGGCGCTGGAGCGCGCGCCGGAGGTCGAACAGCGCGGCCTGCAGCTCGGCGGCGATCCGCTCGCGCGCCTCGGGCGAGAGCTCGCTCTGGCTGGAGAACACGAGCTGCACGCCGAACAGCCGCTGGATCACGCCCTCGTGGACGTCGCGCGCGAGGTCGATCCGCTCCTGCAGCTGCCGCGCCCGCGCGTGCTGGTTGGTGGCCAGGCGGGCGTGCGTGGCGAGGGCGGCGGTCTTGCCGAGCGCCCACAGCGCTTGGCGCTCGGCGGCGCGCAGCGGCGGCCGGCCGCTCCCCCGGTCCGACAGGATCACGCCGAGCCAGCGGCCGGCGGCGGACATCGGCGTGCACACGAGCGTCGCCTCGCGCAGCAGGTCCCGGTACTCCTCGGGCACCTCCGGTGCGTCGTCGTCGCCGACCTCGATCACGCGGTCCTCCTCGAGCGCCTGGCGGGCGATCGGGGCGGACTCGACCGTGACGTGCGCGTTCTCGAACAGCTCGAGGTCGATCCCGTAGGCGCCCGCCGCGCGCACGCGCCGGCGCGCGTCGTCGTAGCGGAAGATCACCGCGCGGTCCATCGAGGCGAGCCGGCAGGTCGCCTCGCACAGGCGGCTGTAGAAGTCGTCCGTGGAGCCGTCGGCCTCCACCCGGGCGAGCAGCTCGACGAACGTCTCGAGCGCGTTGATGCCAACCGTCGGCTCGGTCTGCGACGCCATTGCGCGTACATCCTCCCTCACGGCACGGTCACGCGCAGCACGCGATCGTCCGCATCCTCCGGGGCGCCCCGCCCGTCCCGGTTGCTGGTGAGGACATATAGCGCACCGTCCGGCCCCTCCGTCACCGTGCGCAGCCGGCCGTACTCGCCCTCCAACAGCACCTCGTCCTCGACGACGCGGTCGCCGTCGAAGCGCAGGCGGCGGAGCGACTCGCCGCGCAGGTTCGCGAACCAGTAGTCCCCGTCCGCGGTGAAGGTGGCGCCCGACGGCGCGATCGCCTCCTCGTAGACGCGCAGCGGCGCCGCGAAGTCGCGGTGGTCGGAGCCGAACACGACCGGCCAGCCGTAGTTGGCGCCCGGGCGGATCTCGTTCACCTCGTCGAAGCCCTGCGGGCCGTCGCCGCCGCTGGGGCCGTGCTCGGTGGAGATCAGCCGGCCGGTGCCCGGCTCCCAGTCGAAGCCCTGCGGGTTGCGATGGCCGAGCGAGACGATCTCCGGGCGGCTCGGGCCGCCGCGGTACTGCTCCGGGGTGAGGCGCAGGAACTTGCCGTTCAGCGACTGCGGGTCCTGCGCGAGCGCGCCGTTCCCGGCCTCGCCGGTCGCCACGTAGAGGTCGCCGTCGGGAGCGAACGCGATCCGCCCGGAGTCATGGATCGGACCCGCCTGGATCGTCCCGTCGATCAGGCCCTGCTCGCGCTCGAGCCGGCCCTCGACGGCCCGCCAGCGCTCGAGCCGGAGGCCGTCCGCGGTGGTGAAGTACAGGTACAGGTAGTCGTTGCGCTCGAACTCGGGGTCGAGCGCCAGGCCCATCAGGCCGCCCTCGCCGAGCGCGCTGACCTCGACCTCGGCCACCTGCGTGACGGTGCCGCCGGGCTCCATGCGCTGGATCCGCCCCGGCCGCTCGGTCACGAGCGCCGCGCCGTCGGGCAGGAACGCGATCTCCCACGGCACCTCCAGGCCCTCGGCGAGAACCTCGACGCCCAGCCCGGCCGGCTCGGGAGCGGGATCGTCCCCGCCGCAGCCGGCGAGCGCGACCAGGGCGACGATCAGCAATCCGGTCCGTCCGCGGACACGTGCGCTCGGGCGGGCGATGAACATCCGTCCACCCCGCCACCGGTGTGCCCATGCGGAGATGGGCGGCCGGACGGTCCCGAGAGAGGTGGCCGGCGCTGGCGCAACCCACGCGCGCGCGCCTAGCGTCGGCGCGTTCGAGACAAGGTGCATTGAGGTGCCGAAGTGCATGGACGTGTAGGCGGTCTGATCCTGGCCGTGATGATGACGACGGGGCTCGCGCTCGCAGGCCCGGCGATGGCCGCGGACCCGGATCCCGCCGACCTGGCGCGGGCCGTCGCGGCCGAGCCGTCCGTGGTGGCGGGCGCGGAGTACGTGGCCAAGCCGCCCGCCGAGGGCGCCATGGCCACCACGACGGACCCGCTCGCCGGGTTCCCCACTCGCGGCTCGAGCTACGGGCTCATGACCACCGGCAGCGCGGCGCTCGCGTTCCAGCCCGACACCTCGGAGAGCTCCGGTGAGGACCTGGGCGGCGGGCACGTGCGCGGGAGCACCGACCAGGACGTCACGATCCTGCGGGTCGACCTCGCGGTGCCGGCGGGCACGAACTGCCTCAACGGGCTCGACTTCCGCTTCCTGTCGGAGGAGTTCAGCGAGTACGTCGGCACGCAGTTCAACGACGCCTTCATTGCCGAGCTCGACGACTCGACGTGGACCACCAGCGGCTCCACGATCGTGGCGCCCGACAACTTCGCCTTCGACCCCGACGGCAACCCGATCTCCATCAACGCCGCCGGCGTCACCTCCATGCGCGCCGAGTACGCCGAGGGCACGACCTACGACGGCGCGACGCCGATCCTGACCGCGGCCACGCCGATCACGCCCGGCGCCCACGCGCTCTATCTCTCGGTCTTCGACCAGGGCGACGGGGTGTACGACTCGGCGGTGCTGCTGGACAACCTGCGCTTCACGCGCGTCGCCGACGTCGAGCGCGACTGCCGGCCCGGCGCCGAGCTGGCCGACAACCGCAAGTACGTCGGCCTCGGCGACTCCTACTCGTCCGGCTTCGGCGTCGAGCCGTATTACGACACCGGCAACGACTGCCAGCGCTCCGAGAAGGCGTTCGCGCCGCTGATCGCGGCGCGCTTCGGGCTCGAGCTGGACTTCCACGCCTGCCAGGGCGCCGTGACGCGCGACTTCTACGAGCCGCGCGCGGGCGGCGACTGGGGCGAGCTGCCGCAGCTCGAGTACCTGGATCCCGAGACCGGGCTCGTGACGTTCTCGATCGGTGGCAACGACGCCGGCTTCGCCGACGTGATGGCGGAGTGCATCCTCGGCTTCGAGCTGCTCCCGTTCAACACCTGTTACAACGACGACAAGGTCACGGAGCCCGTCGCCGCCGCCTTCGCGCGACTCGACGGCCTGCAGTTCGACCCGGTCGACATCGTCCCCTACGACACGCTCTACAAGGACGTGCGCCTCCTCACTCCGTTCGCGACCCGCGTGGCAGTCGGCTACCCGCCGCTGTTCACGGCCGAGGGCTCCGACCGCACGTTCCTGCCCGGCGGGCGCTGCGAGGGCCTCAAGAAGGCGGACCAGCGGTGGATGGTCGAGGTCGGCACGGAGCTGAACTCGATCATCGAGCGCAACGCGCTGCGCAACGGCTTCCGCTACGTGGACCCGAGCTCGCGCTTCGTGGGCCACGAGCTGTGCGGCGAGGGCGACGAGTGGTTCGACGGGATCCTCTCCGGCGGCCGCTTCCACCCGACCGAGGCCGGCCACGTGGCGATCGCCGACGCGATCGAGGAGGAGCTCGAGCGCGATGACCGCCCGGCCTTCGTCGTGCGCTCGGGAGAGACCGTGGACTGGTCGTTCGTGATCGACTCGATCCTGGACCTGATCTCGATCATCAGCGAGTGGCCGGGCAGCGACGTCGAGATGACGCTCGTCTCGCCCTCGGGCGTCGAGTACACGCGCGCGGCGCCCGGCGCCGGTGTGTACCACGCCAACGGGCCGGCGTGGGAGCAGTTCGAGATCCCGAACCCGGAGCTGGGCGAGTGGACCGTGCGGCTCTACGGCGCGGACGTGGAGCCGGCCGGCGAGGAGGTGCGACTCTCCGTGCACCGGCAGGAGCCGCCGAACCAGCGGCCGGTGGCCGCGATCGACTGGCGGCGCTCCGGCGGCGAGCTGGTGCTCGACGGCGGGCGGTCGGAGGACCCGGACGGCTCGATCGCCTCCTGGGACTGGTACCTCTCCACGGGTGAGGACGACCTGGTGAAGACCGGCGAGGAGGTGTCGTTCGACGTCGCCGCCGCCGCGCGGACCGTCACGCTCGTGGTCACCGACGACGAGGGGCTGACAGACTTCGCGGAGCTCACGCTCGCGCCGATGGACATCAGGCCCGACAGCGACGAGAACCCGCTCAACCCGGGCGCGAGCGGCCGGCTGCCGCTGGCGCTGCTCTCCGGCGCGGAGCTGGACGCCACGCAGCTCGACACGTCGACGCTGCGGCTCGGGCCCGGCGGGTCGCGCGTGGAGCCGCCGCACGTCGAGGTCGAGGACGTCGACGGCGACGGCCTGGCCGACCTGAAGATGCAGTTCCCGATCCCGCCGATCGGCGCCGGCGAGGGCATGGACCGGCTCTGCATGCGGGGTGAGCTGCCGGACGGCCGGGCGTTCGAGGCCTGCGATCGGGTACGCATCGTGGAGTGAGCGACGGCGTCCGGATCCTCGCGGTGGGGGGCGCCTGCCTGCTGGGCGCCCTCTTCGCCGTGGGCTGCGCGATCGCCGCTCTGTTCGAGCTCCAGGGCTTCGGGGGGCCCCGCGACGCGGGGCCCCGTGCGGGCTACCTCGTGGCGCTCGCCGCCGGGTTCGCGGCGAGCGTCGCGGTGC
>JBOGYU010000069.1:0-14139 GCA_050696935.1 Solirubrobacteraceae bacterium
ATCACCCTCAAGGTGAACCCCCAAGCTCGATCTTCGACCGTCGACAAGCCGAAGAATCGCTGCTCAACCGGACGTTTCCGCGCCCCCGCCCGCCGGGGGCGCGGTCGTTACTGCACGTTCCGGGCTAGTGGCGAATCGAGGCCAGCGCCTCCGCCAGCGCCACGTATGCGGCGTCGTAGGCGGATACGTTGTCGCGCAACTCGTAGGCACGCCACATCATCCTCAGGGTCGGGCACCGATCGAGCGCCAACTCCTCGAGATCGCGAACCGCCGAGGCGAACCGCCGATCGGGCAGATCTCCGGCCAGCCAACGCTTGCGGGTGGACCGCACCGTCGATCGGGTGCAGGTGCACGCTGGTCGATCGGCGGGTCAGGCCGGCTGCTGCGCTGGCGAGAAGAACTCGGTGAGTGCTTCAGCGAGCGCCTCGGGATGGGTCGGCGGGGCGGCGTGCCCGGCGCCGGGGATCTCGTGTATCCGTGCGTTGGGGACGTGGTCGGCCACGTACCGCGCGCTGGCGGTCAAGAAAGGCTTGGTGTCCGCCCCGTGCAGCACCAGCACCGGAGCTGAGATCGCGCCGAGCACGGCCGGATCATCAGGGGTGGGGCCTTCGTATTCCCCCCATTGCTGGAGGAGGTTGAGCAGGTTCGGGACGTAGCGTCCTGCGGCCTCGAAGTAGCCGGCGTCCTCGGCCATGGCGATCTCTTCGTCGTTGAAGGGCCAGCCAGCGAACGCGCGAACCGCAGCCGTCAACCTGCCTTCGGCGGCCAGCTCGCCCATGCGGGCGACGGCGTCGCCCAAAGCCGCTTGCTCCTGCTCGTCCATCAGGCTCAGCACCCCAAGCTCAAAGGGGGCCACCGCCTCCACCGCGTCGGACTGCGCCGCCGCCACGGTGACTGCCAGGTAGGCGCCGCTGGACCAACCCACCAGTCCGGTCGGTGCCTCGATGCTGTCGACGTAGGCGAGGATGTCGTCGACCATCCGACCGGGGCTGAGGTCGGGGTGATCGCCGCTGAGGCCACGGCCACGGTAGCTCGGCAGATGGCAGGTGAACCGGCCGGTCAGGTGTCCCAGCAGCGGGTCCCAGTCGATGTCGCCATCGGCCATCATCCCGTGGACGCACACCAGCGGGAGTCCCTGGCCGTGCACGGCCCCACCGATGGTGACGCCGTCGGTGGTGGTCACGTAGTGGCTGCGTTGGTTGCTCATGTGCTTCCTCCCTCCGTCTCGTGCGGTCATGCCTGCAACGATGACCCAGAAGGCGTCGGAGAATGTCACCCGACCGGGTACGTTTCGGCGGTCAGGGGTGTACTACAGGTCACGGCGGGCGACCTGTGCGGCGAGATCCGCGCGTCCGTCGACCTCCACCTTGGCATAGACGCGGGAAAGGTGCCTCTTGACCGTGTTGACGGAGATGAACAGGCGTTGACCGATCTCGGCGTTGGTGTGGCCTTCGGCGACCAGCCGCACGACGTCGCGTTCGACGGGAGTCAGTGACGCCCAGCCGATCCGCGGGCGTTGACGCTCGCCCCGCCCGCGGCGGGCATAGGCGACCGCGTCGGCCAGCGCCAGCTCGCCGCCCGCGTCCCAGCATGCGGTCGCGTCGGTGGGGTCAAGCGCGGCTTGTGCAGTGTTGCGGGCACGATCGAAGCGGTCGGCCTGAACCGGCAAGCGGGCGATGCCCGACTCGGTGTGGAACCGTTGCGACGCGGCGAGCAGGCGAAGCGACTGCTCGGGCTCGCCGAGGGCTACGGCCAGGTCGGCGATCGTCTCCAGCGCCGCGGCGGCCCCGACCCGGTCGCCGTAGTCGTCCAGGACCTCCAGGCCCTCGTGCGCCAGCTCCCACGCGTCCTCGAGGTCCTCCTCCTCCCTGGCCAGCTCCGCGAGGCCGAGCAACGACCGACCCAGCGACCACGGAAGCCGTGGGTCGGTCGACAGTGCGCGGCTGGCCTCCAGATGTGCTCGCGCGTGGTCGTGGCGCTCCTGGCCGTGTGCGAGCACGCCCAGCAGCCACTCGCCGTTGGCTTCGTCCCAGGCGCTGCCGCCACCACGGCCGATCCGCACGATCTCCGCAGCCGTGGCCCGAGCAGTTTCCAGATCGCCGGATGCGTAGGCCGACAGGGCCAGCCAGGGACGCAACCACATCTCGTGTTGAGACCCCCCCAGGGGTTGTGCCCGCACCACCGCTTGCGCCTTGGACAGCCAGTCCTGCGCCTGACCGTAATCGCCTTGCAGGACGGCAGCCGCTCCCAGGCCGGCGAGCCCGATCGCCACCCACCCGGGACGTCCGACCTGGCGGGCGAGCTCCCAGCCACGCCGAGCGTGATGACGTGTCCGGTCGAGCCGACCGGACCACACCGGCCACAGCCCAAGGACCGCGTGGGCGGCTGGGAGATGGAAGGCGACCTCGGCGGCCTCGCACACCTCGATCGCCTCCTCGAGCAGGCGGCACCCGGCGTCGATCGTGCGGCTGCGAAGCAGCGTCCATCCGGCGAGCGCCAGGACGTAGGCGTGGGTCGCGGCATCACCGCACTGCTCGGCGTGCTCGACCGCTTCCTCGACGTCAGCGTCCACCTGCTCGCTGGTCGACAGCCCCGACACGGCCCCCGCCTGGGCCCGAACGCTCAAACCGAGTGCGAGCGCGCCGCCCACATCGGCGGCGCGTGCCGCGTCGACCGCGTGGCTCGCCGACCGATAGGCGCTGGCCGGTTCGCCGCCGCCGAGGGCCAGGAGCGCCGCCGTGACCAGCCCCCGCACCCGCTCGTCATCACGGGCGCCCGGGCCCTCGACCGCGTCATGCAGGCGTCGGTGCACCTCTCCGGACAGGCCGCGCTCGAACCAGAAGCGGACGATCGGCTCGGTGATGTCCACCAGCCCTCGCAGGTCCCCGGACTCCGCCGCCCAGTCCATCGCGGCGCGCAGATCATCCAGATCGGCCGCGAGCCGCGCCATCCAGGGCTCAGGCTGTCCACCGGTGAGACCCGTGTGCGCCCGCCCGGCCAGCCCGACACAAAACTCCAGATGGCGACCACGCACCCGATCGGGATCGTCCAGCTCGGACAGCCGCTGCCGGGCATACACCCGGATCGTCTCCAACAGCCGGTAGCGGGCCCTGCCGTGGCGCTCGACGACCTCCAACATCGACTGCGCGGCCAGCCCAGCGACCAGGTCGAGCACGTCGTCGCTGTCGATGCCGTCCCCACCCACCACCGCCTCGGCAGCATCCAGCTCGAACGACCCGGCGAACACCGACAGCCTCGCCAACGCCAACCGCTGCACGTCGTCGAGCAGCTGGTAGCTCCAGTCCAGCGACGCCTCCAGCGTTCGCTGACGTGCCGGCGCCCCCCGCACCCCGCCGGTCAACAACCCGAACCGGTCCGACAACCCGGCCGCGATCTGGCCCGGCGCCAGCACCCGCACCCGCGCCGCCGCCAGCTCGATCGCCAACGGGATACCATCCAGACGCCGACAGATCTCGGCCACGGGCACGGCGTTGTCGTCGTCGATCCGGAAGTTCGCGGCCTCCTGCCGGGCCCGCACCTCGAACAGCCGCGCCGCGTCCGGTGCCGCGACCGTGCTGGCGGACCGAGCATCGGGGCCGGGCACCGGCAGCGGCGCGACCACGAACGTGGCCTCACCCTCAACCGCGAGCGGCACGCGGCTGGTGGCCAACACGTGCAGTTGCGGGCACGCCGACGACAGCCCGGCGACCAGCTCCGCGCACGCCTCCACCAAGTGCTCGCAATTGTCGAGCACGACCAGCAGATGCCGTGCCCGGAGCTGCTCGGCGAGCGTGTCGGTCAACGCCTGTCCGGGTCGCTCGCGGACGTCCACCGCCCCACCAACGGCCGGTGCGACCAGCCCGGGTTCGCTCACCCCTTGCAGGTCCACCCAACAAGCCCCATCGGAAAACCGCGACGCCACCTCCCCGACGACCTCCACCGCCAGCCGCGTCTTGCCGCAGCCACCCGAACCGGTCAACGTCACCACCCGGGCATTCGCGACCAGGTCGGCCACCTTCGCACGTTCGCGCTCGCGGCCGACAAACGCCGCGACCCCAACAGGCAGCCCGCTCTGCATCTCCATGGACTCCACCCTGCCCCGATCCTACGAGCACGCCATCACATGCGCCCGTGCCCGTCGGGGACGTCGTCAAGGATCGTCGGTGCCAGCGAGCAGCCCCCAGGCCCTGGGTCGCCGCGGCCGTCGAGCAGGATCGTTACGCCATCGGCCTCGGCCTGGTCGATGTCGGCGACCACTCGCTCGCGCGCCTCCCGGCTCACGAGCGGGCACACGTCGGTCGCGGGGTCCAGCCCGGCGCCGGTGCGCAGGCGCGCAGCGCCCGTGCACGATCGCGTCGCGCGCGGCGTCCTGTTCGGCTTGGCTCCCGACCAGGACCGCGATGGACCCGGCCAGGCAGCGCTGACCGGCTGCGCCGAACGCGGAGCCCAGCACACCGCCGACCATGAGCTTCGGATCGGCGTCGGGCATGACGACGATCGAGTTCTTCGCGCCGCCCAGGGCCTGGACGCGCTTGCCGCTGGCGGTCGCGCGCTCGGCCACGTAGCGAGCGGTGCGGGCTGAGCCCACAAAGGAGATCGCGGCGATGCCGGGGTGTTCGAGCAGTGCGTTCACCACGTCGTGCGCGCCGTGGACGAGGTTCACGAGACCCGCCGGGAACACACGCAGGCCGGTGGCCAGCGCGACGATCCGCTCCGCCGGCAGCGGGTCCTGCTCGGATGGCTTGAGGATGAATGCGTTGCCCGCCGCCACCGCAAACGGCAGGAACCAGAGCGGGATCATCGCCGGGAAGTTGAACGGCGTGATCGCCGCGACGACGCCGACGGGTTGACGGACGAGGTCGACGTCGAGGCCGGTGGCGACGCCCTCGAGGTTCTCGCCCTTGAGCAGGTGCGGCATTCCGATCGCCGCCTCGCAGGACTCGATGCCCCGGCCGACCTCTCCGCGAGCGTCGTCGAGCGTCTTGCCCATGTCGCGGGCGACGAGTTCTGCGAGCTCGTCTCGATGCTCGTCGAGGACCGCGCGCAGCGCCATGACGGCCCGCGCGCGGACGAGCGGCGACGTCGCGCGCCAGGTCACCTGCGCGGCACGGGCGGCCCGCACGGCACGCCCGACATCGTCGGCGTTCGACAGCGGCACGCGGGCCAGCGGCTCCCCAGTGGCCGGATCGCGATCCTCCAGCGTCTCGACCGCGCTCGACGCCACCCACTCACCGCCGATGTGGTTGGCGAGGAGGCGGGCGCCGGTGGCGGACTCCATGGTGGTCGCGCTCATCGCGAGACACTCACCGTGTCTGCGAGATGCGCGCCGGCCCGCTCGAGAAGCCGGGCCAGCTCGGACGTCGCGTCGTCGTCGAGGCCGAGCAGCGGCGCGCGGGTCGGGCCCGTCGTGTCGCCGACCAGCGCACAGGCGGTCTTGACCGCCGCCGAGTAGCTCTGCTTCTCGAGGAAGCTGCACAGCGGCCAGAGCCGGGTCCACAGGTCGCGCGCGGCGGGCAGATCGATCTCGTCGATGAGCAGGCGGTGCAGTCGCACGCACTGCGCGGGCAGGATCGAAGCCGTTCCCCAGACGACTGCGCGGACGCCGGCCGCCAGCGCGGCGAAGGTGAGGGTGTCCCAGCCGTTGAGGAGTGTGGGGACGTCCTCACCGGCCTGCACGAGCTCGGTCGCCGCAACCGCGTCGCCGCCCGTGTCCTTGAGCGACGTGACGCGTGCCGCGCGCCGGAGCTCGCGGAACTGGGCCGCATCGAGCGTCACACCGGATGCGCTCGGGAGGTTGTAGTACATGATCGGGATCGAGATGTGCTCGGCAACTGCGATGTAGTGCGCGAGCAGCTCGCGCCAGGAGAGGGCGTCGTAGAACGGGGGCACGACCATGACGGCGGCCGCGCCGCAGCGCTCGGCGTGGACGCTGAGCTCGATGGTGTCGGCCGTCGAGAGTGCCCCGGTGCCGGCGACGACGGGTACGCGGCCGGCGGCGGCCTCGACTGTGACCTCGACCACCTCGCGCCGCTCGGCGGTGGTGAGCGTCGTGAATTCGCCGGTGCTGCCGCCGGGCACCAGGCCCGCGATGCCGGCGCCGATGAGGCGCTCGACGATCGCGGTCAGCGCGCCGGCGTCGACGCTGGCACCGTCTGCGGTGAACGGCGTGATGAGGGCCGGGAGGACCCCGTGGAAGTGGGTGTCAGGCACGGTAGGTCTCGTTCCGTGGGAGTTGATGGAGAGTGGGTTGCTGGCGAAGGTGCGCGTCGACGCGTTCGGCGGCGGCGAGGCCGGTCCGGGCGGCGGCTTCCATGTTCCCCAGCTCAGCGAAGTAGTCGCCGGCCAGGTGGAGGTTTCGGTGGGGCCCGAGCGCGCCCTCGAGTGGCGCCTGAAGCCGATGCCGGCCGGGCTGCGCGTAGACGTTGCCGAACTCCCAGCGATGCACCGTGACGTCGGCGATCACGTCGCGCGTCTGCGGATAGAGGCTGTGCAGGTCGTTCAGAAAGCGCTCGGTGATCACGGCGTCGCTCTCGCGCATCAAGGCGGCAGCGCCGTGGGCACCGGCGAAGAGCATCAGGCTGCCGCCGGGGCGCCGGTCGCCGCCGGCACGGAGGACATGCGCCTGGTTGGTGAACATGTCGAATGCCCGTCCTGGAGTCGCCATCGCGTACACGTCGTCCCACGGCATGGCGACCGCCTCGCGTGTCTCGACGGCCACGCTCAGGAACTCGCCGTAGCTCATCCGTGCAAGGGCCGCCGCGGCATCGGCTGCCAACGGCGCGACGAGCGGCGCGGCGAGGGGCGCCTGCGCGGCGACGATGACATGACGCGCGCGCACGCGTCGCGGGTCGCTCCCGGCGACGTACTCGACGAGCAGCTCAGCCCGATCGGGATGCAGAGCCGTGACGCGACACCCCATGCGTGCGCGAGGTCCGAGCCTGCGCCCGAGCGCGGCGGGAAGTTCGCCCGCGCCGCCGAGGAGGTTGCGGGCGATCAGCGATCGCTTGCCGCCCCACACGAGGGCGAAGAGGCCGATGCCGCAACCGGCCGAGAGCTCCGAGAGCTCAGCCGTTGCGCGGTGGGCAGCGCACGCGAGGATCTGCTCGACGGCCGGCGGCAGCGGGCCGAGGAACTCCCCGAATGTCCGGTCGCTCTCGAAGGCGAGCAGGCGGGCCCGGACGTCGGCAGGCGCCTCGCCGTCCGCGGGCCGCGACAGCCGGTGGTAGCGGCGCACGGCCCGCTGGATCTTGAGGCCGGCCATGGCGAACGCGACCCTGTCGCGAAGCGACAGTGGCAGCCGGAGCGGGTAGGTCTCGACGCGTCCGCGGTCGAGCAGCGTCGACCCCACGGCCAACCCCGTCATGCCGCCCGTCACGGGCACCGCCTGCAGATCGCAGTCGCGCGCCATCGAGTCGATCAGCGACCCAGGCGCAGGGAACAGGTGCGCCCCGTAGTTCATCCAGTAGTCGCCGCGCGGATCGGACCGCAGGCGGCCACCGAGCCGATCATCGGTCTCCAGCAGCAGAACGTCCTGGTCGCGCAACCGCCAGGCCGCCGCCAGTCCGGCGATTCCACCCCCGACGACCACGACATCGCGCGCCTCGTGGTCGCCGTTGCGTACGCTGCCCGGTCCCATGGCGCGAAGCATCGCCATTCGGCGACTCCCAAGCTAGAGTTCTTTGCTTGCCGGAGTCCAAGGCAGAGCTTGTGTCGCTCCAGCAGATCCGCTGCTTCTGCGCCGCGATAGAGCTGGGCTCCTTCAGCGCGGCGGCCGAGGCGCTGCGGGTCTCTCAGCCGGCGGTCGCCGAGCAGATCCGCAAGCTCGAGCAGATCCTGGGCGCCGACCTGTTCGTGCGCGCCGCTCGCGGCGTCTTTCCGACCGACGCGGGCCAGGTCTTCGCCGAGCATGCGACTCGCAGCTTGCAGACGCTCGAGGACGCGACGACGAGTGTCGGCGAGTTCACCTCGATGCAGAGCGGCTCGGTCGCGCTCGGCACGTTCAGCGCGCCGTCGGCCTGGCGCCTGGAGGCGCTGGTCGAGTCGTTCCTCGGGCGCCACCCTGCGATGACCGTCCGGCTCGTCGGCCGGAACTCGTCGATCATCGCCGACCGGGTGCGGCGCGGCGAGCTCGAGGCGGCGGTCGTCCTGCTGCCCATCGACGACGAGAAGCTCCATGTCCGGCCGATCGTGCGCGACGAGGTGCTCTACGTCACGGCCGCTCCGGAGCGTGCGCAGCGCCCGGCCACCATCGAGCAGCTCGCCTCGACGCCCCTGGTCTTCTACGACGCCGAATCTGCGGACAACGACCCGATCCGCCGGCAACTCGCCGAGCGCGCGCAGGCGCATGGTCTGCGGCTGCGCCCGCGCGTCGAGGTCGAGCTGATCGATCTCGCTCTCCGTCTCGTCGCTCGCGGGATCGGCGACACGTACCTTCCCAGCGCATATACGTACGCGCCCTACTTCCCCAAGGGGCTGAGGACGGCGCCCTTCAGCCCCGCCCTTTACGACACGTTCGCGATCATCACGCGGCCTGGGGCGCGTCTGTCGCCCGGAGTGCGCGAGCTGATCGCCGAGCTCGAAACGCACATGCGCGCCGTGGCCGAAGAGTTCGACCGCTTGCGGTAGCCGCGCCTCGCGGAGGAGGCTGATCCAAGGGCAGGTTTGCCCACCTGAAGGTTGTGGTTTGCCGTTTTACGGCTCTCCGTTTGACATTTTACGAGCCGTCGACTTACCGTGGCGCTCCGCGCGAGCAGGACCTCGCGAAGGGCAATCACGACCACCTTGAGGAGGTGGGCAGATGACGAGGAGGCACTGGTCAAGGCAATCCTGCTGGCAATCAAGAACGCAGGCGACAGAGGCGACGACCGCCAAGCAGTCGTCGATGCCTTCTCGCCATCAAGGACCGCGACTCGGTGCTGGGCACCTACTCCATCGACGAGAAAGGCGACACCACACTGAAGTCCTACGGTGGCTTCCGCATCAAGGACGGCGGCTTCGCCTTCGACAGGGTCATCGGCGTCTGACGATCGCGACCCGGCCCGTCGCGAGCACCGCTCGTCCCGAGCCGAACGCCGTCAGGCGGCCGAATCCTTCAGGAAGACTGGGATGCGATTGGTGATGCCGCGGCCGAGCACGTCCTCCATGAGCAGCTCGAAGTGGGCGAGGTGACGGTGCATCTCGCACTCGACCAGCTCAGCCCGCCCGGACTTCACCGCGCGCAGGGTCGACTCGTGGAGGTCGATCGCCGCGTTGAAGTCGCCGGCCGTGCGCATCATGCTGTCGCGCTCGACCGCCAGCTCGCGGAAGATCGCGATCATCGTGCGCTCGAGCACCGGGTTCTCGGCCGCCTGCCACATGACCCTGTGGAAGAGATCATGCGCCTGCTCGGACCGTGCGCGCTCCTCGCGGTGTGCGTCGAAGAGCTCGATCGAGCGCTCCATCTGCGCGAAGTGGGCGTCCGTCGCCCTCACGGCCGCAAGCTGTGCGAGGTGCGGCTCCACGGTCCGGCGGGCCTCGAGCAACCGGAAGATCACGTCGGAGCTCGGATCGCGGCGCGAGACCGCCGTGAGCTCGGGCGGCACCCACATCGACACCACCTGCGGGCCCCCGCTTCGCCCACTCTTGACCTCGAGCACACCGGCGTCGACGAGCACCTGAACCGCTGCCCGGACGGTCGGTCGCGACACCTGCATCTGCTCGGCCAGCGCTCGCTCGCCCGGCAGCAGCTGCCCCTCGCCGACCGCTCCGCTCCGGATCACGTCCGCGATCTGATGGAGGACGTCGTCAAGTGTCCGTCTCGTCCGGACCGGCTCGAACAGCTCTTCAGACGCGCGCCTTCCGACGCGCGCGACAGGACCGGCGGTCGCGGCAGGCGACCCGGAGTTGCGGTTCATGAGTTGCCATCTTGTGGATCCGCGCGAGTCCTTTCAAGTCCCACTTCGTTCCGCGAGCCGAGGAGGCAAGACCCATGCGAGTGCTCCTGATCGGACCGACTGGGCGCCTCGGCGCCGCGGTCCGCGCCGCCCTGGCAGAGCGCCACGAGATCGTGACGGCCTCGCGTAGCGCCGGCGAGGTCAACGTCGACATCCGCGACCCGACCACGATCACGGCGATGTACGAGCAGGTCGGTCGCCTCGACGCCGTGGCCTGCGCCGCCGGCTCGGTGCCGTACCGGCCCCTCGAGGAACTCACAACCGACGATCTCCAGCGCGGCATCGCTGACAAGCTCCTGGGCCAAGTGGAGCTCGTCCGCCAAGGCGTCACGCACGTCGCCGACGACGGCTCCTTCACGCTCATCACCGGGATCCTCGCGAGGCAGCAGATCCGGACCGGCACCATCGCGTCGATCGTCAACGGCGCCCTCGAGGCATTCGTCAAGGCGGCCGCCATCGAGCTCCCCGGCCGGCAGCGCATCAACGCCGTGAGTCCGACCGTGTTCACCGAGGCACTCGACGTCTACGGCTCGTTCTTTCCGGGCTTCCTGCCGGTGCCGCTACGCGACGTCGCCGCAACGTACGTGCGGTCGATCGAAGGCGCCCAGACCGGGCAGATCTACGAGCTCGGTCAGTGACTTCGCGTCGACCGCGACCGGGCCGCCTGTCCGCGACCGCAGCCTTCGGCGGCCAGCCACGGGCCGCCGCGAAACAGTCCCCCTCCGCGTCCCCCAGCCGCCGCAAACAGTGCTGTAGAGCCAAAGCGCTACGGAATCATGATCCGCGTGTCGGGGGTTCGAGTCCCTCCTCCGGCATCTGGCTAGCGGTCGCCCGGCGGCTCGGCATCGGTGCCTTCGGGCAGGGAATCGGGCGGCACGGCGCCGGCTCCGGTGCTGCTCGGGAAGACGACGTGCTGATGGCCGAAGCCGGCGTCGATGTTGATGACGTCGATCTGGATGGCGGCCGTCGACCAGGTGCGCGCGGCGAGGTCGCGCTGCTCGCGGGCGCGCTCCAGCAGAGCCGTGCGCACGCTCGGCGCATCGAGCGCGAGCTCGTAGGTGCGGACGGCCTCCAGGAGGGCGTCGACGGCGTTCGAGAGACCGTTGCGCGCCACGTTGGTCGCGGTCTCACCCGACACCGAGTGCTCGAAGAACTCATTCGCGTCTTGCACCTGACGGCGCCACTCAGCGACCTCGCCGGCGTTCGCGAGGGGACCGATCCGGTCCTTCCCCGGTGGCAGCGTCCGTCCCATGCCGGCGGCCACGGGCGCGAAGTCCTCGGTCATCGCGCGCGCCCGTTCGGTCAGCTGCTCGATCTGCTCCTTGTCGCGAGCCGCTGCCTCGCGGCGGAGCCGCTCGGCTTCGTCCTGCACCGCCGCGGCCCGATCGGCGGCGGGATCGGCGGCCTGCGACTCGCCGTCGCCGCCGCCGAAGACGAGCACGGCCACGACTGCGAGCGGGACGAGGACGGCGGCAGCGACGAGCGCCCCGAGCCAGAAACCGGGCAGGTGTCCCCCGCTGGTCGCCTTCGGTCCGGGCCGCGATGGCTGCTCCTGCCGACGTCTTCGGTCGCGCCGAACGTTCCGCTTGGCCACCGGCAGGAGGGTAGCGAGCGTGCCGCTACCATTGCGGCCCGTGGAGGGGTCCGCGAAGCCGCGCACGACCGCACGGCGTGCGGCGGCGACGAGGAGGACCCGCAGGTCGTGGTCCCCCAGGACGAGGTCTCCGAGCCGTTCGAGGGCTACGAGCGCGCCGACGGATTCCTGGAGTCGGCCAGCCCGAAGCGCGTCGTGCTGAGCACGCCCGCCGGAGAGGAGATGGTGTTCCGCGTCGACCCGGTGGTCCTTCCCAACCTCGGCATCGAGCACCTGGCGTCGCACGCCGGGCTGCGCGACATCGGATTCCGCATCTACTACGAGCGCAGCGGCGAGCGCAACTTCATCGTCGGGTTGCCGGAGATCCCGCCGCCGACGAGCTGACCGCCCGCAGTCATGGCGAAGAAGAAGCGCAAGACGCAGGGGCACCCGGCCGGAGCCGGCGCGACGCGCGCGCCCGCCGCTCCGCCGAAGGAACCCGCGGGCGAGGGTGCGGGCCTGTCCCTCCGGGCCGTGCTCGCCGCCCTGGCGCTGCTGGCAATCACGGGTGTGGGCGCCTACCTGATCTTCGGCACTCAGGCTGAGCAGGGCGAGGGCGGCGCCAGCCCCGCGCAGGACCTACGGGTCCCCTGGCTCGACCCGGACGGCGTGACCCCGATCGTCGGCTCGGTCGACGTCAACCCCGCCGACGAGTCGATCTGGCTGTCCACGAACACCGGCATGTTCCGGGTGGCGCGGGGATCCGACCGGCCGGAACGGGTGACCGGCAACCTCACGACGGACCAGGGCTCGGGCGAGATCTCGCCCGAGCTGGTGATCCGCTTCCGCGGGCCCGACGAGCTGATCGCCTCCGGGCATCCGCCGGCCGGCTCCGCGCTCCCGCCCGCGCTGGGCCTCATCGCGTCCGACGACGCCGGGCGGACCTGGAACGGGGTCTCGGAGGTCGGCCGCTCCGACTTCCACGCCATCCAGACCGCGCGCGGTGACGTCGTGGTCGCCGGGCTGTTCGGCGAGGCGGCGATCAGCGTCAGCCGCGACGGCGGCCGGACCTTCGAGACGCGCACGCCGCCCGAGCCGCTGATCGACCTCGAGGTGGACCCCGGCAACCCGCAGCGGTTGATCGGGTCCAACGCCGCGGGCCTCATCGGCTCGACCGACGGCGGCGAGTCCTGGCGCCAGCGCGAGCCGGTCCCGAACGTCCGCTTCTCGTGGCCGGCGAGCGACGCGCTGTTCCGGATCGAACCCGGCGGTCCGGTGAAGTTCAGCTCGGACGGCGGCGAGACCTGGGAGGACCGCGGAAGTACGGGAGGCGAGCCGCAGGCGCTGTTCGCCCGCGACGCCGAGCAGCTCCACGTGGTCCTGCTGGACGGAACCATCAAGGCGTCCGAAGACGGGGGCCGGAGCTGGACGGACCGCGTGGTGCCACCACCCGCCTGACCCGCGACGCGGCTAACACTTGCAGACGTGTTCATGCGTGTGGGCAGTCCGCTCGGCAACCGCGTGTACCGGCGGCTGTTCACCTGAAGCGCGGAGAGCCGGGTCGCGTCGACGAGCAAGCCGACGGGCCGGGCGCTGTTGTTCGCGTGCGCGGTGTCATCTAAGGCCGGCGACGGTATTCCTCGCGGTGGCCGCGACCACGAAGCCGTACTGACCAGTGGGGCGATCGGCGCCGTGCTCCAGGTCGGCGTTCCCTAGCGTCGATAAGGAGGCAGTTCAGACCGTCGCTGCAGGCTGCGTGGCGACGAGCACGGACGTCACCCCGAGCACGAGCACGGCGAAGCCAATCTCGAACGCCACGGATCGTCGCAGCACCGCGGCCGCCCGGCCGGGCGGATCGCCGCGGGCCGCCACCACCCTGAGCTCGGGCAGCATCCGTCGCTGGTTGAACGCGCCGAGTGCGATCAGCGCGCCGAACAGGGCGATCTTGGCGAGCACGAGCCGGCCGTACGCGGTCTCGACGAGCGCGTCGAACGACGCCACCAACACGACCGAGTTCACGATCCCGGAGAGCAGCAACAGCGTGACGGCGACCATCGCCATGCGCGAGAAGCGGCCGACGACCGTCGCCATCAGTGGCGTCGCGTCCTGGGGAACCAGCGCGCGAGCCCCGAGCGGCAGTGCGAGCACGAGCATCACCAGGCCGCCCAGCCACATGCACATGCACAGCACGTGCACCGTGTCCGAGCCAGCGAGCAGCCCGCGCGGGGAGTGTGAGGCGGCATGGCCGGCCAGCGGCGCAGTCATCGCCAGCGCCCCCATCGCGGCGAACAGGACGAGCGCCTGCGACCGCGACGGGCCCGAGCCCAGCGCGACTCCGTCGGCGCCGAGCGCGGCCCGCCGCAGAACCGGCATGCGGCCCGGCCGCATGATCCCTACGACGAGCGCCGCCAGCACGATCCAGACGACCAAGCGCGCGCTCCAGGCCTGCACCACGCGCGTCTCGGACACCAGCTCGAGCACGTCCGGATCGAGCGCGGCCCAGAACGAGACGCCGGCCACCGTGGCGGCTTCGAGCACGATCGCGAGCGCCGTGGCGACCACACCGAGCAGCACGGCGCCGAGGACGATCCCGCGTGCCCGGCGCGCGAAGCGCTCCGACAGCCGGCCCCACTC
>JBOGYU010000070.1:0-14095 GCA_050696935.1 Solirubrobacteraceae bacterium
GCTCGGAGCTGTGCCGTGGGCCGAGCGCGCGCACGGCGAGCTGCGGGCTACGGGCGAGCGCGCCCGCAGGCGAACGCCGGACGCCGCGGCGAACCTGACGCCGCAGGAGCTCCGCGTCGCGCTGCTGGTCATCGAGGGCGCGACGAACCGCGAGGCGGCGGACGCGCTCTTCGTGAGCCCGCGCACGGTGGAAACCCACCTGAGCAGCGCGTACCGCAAGCTACGGGTCCGTTCGCGCGTCGAGCTCGCGCGGGCGCTGCGCTCGACGCGCGAGGGCGGATGACTCACGGGACCAGCAGCTGCCCGATCCGGTTGCCCGTCGCCGCCGCGGATTCGGCGAACCACACGTTGCCGTCCGGACCGGCCGCGACGCCGACCGGCTGCGTGGCAGGCGACGGGATCGGGAACTCGGTCACGATGCCGCTCGTCGTGATCCGCGCGATCTGATTGGCGAGCGTCTGGGCGAACCACAGGCTCTCGCTCCGAGCCATCATGCTCGCGCACCTCCCGAACGCGTCCGGGAACCCGCCGTATAGGGCGGTGAAGCTCGCTGCGTGCGCATCCCGCTGGTAGGCGCAGTCATGGGCCGGCGTCGGATCCGGTCCCGCGACGATCACGTTGGGGCCGCTGTTCGCAGTCGGGATCGGGAACTCCGAGAGCGCGCCGTCCATCGTGATCCTGCCGATCCTGTTGGCGAGCACCTCGGTGAACCAGATCGCGCCATCGGGCCCGACCGCCGGCTCCCACGGCTGGCTGTTCGCGCCTGGCAGCTCGTACTCGGCCAGCAGCACGCCCGACGGGCTCATGCGGCCGACGCGGTTGGCCGCGGACTCGGTGAACCAGATGTTCCCGTCCGGGCCGGCGACGATGCCCAGCGGCCGGCTGCCGGCGCGCACGAAGTACTCGGTCACCACGCCGGTGGCCGGCTCGACCCTGCCGACGCTCGAGCCGGGCGCCGCGGGCGTTCCGCGCTCGGTGAACCAGACGCTGCCGTCGGCCGCGACGGCGACCTCGGTCGGGCGGCTGTTGGGCGTCGGGACCTCGTACTCGGCGATCGTCCCGCTGTCGGGGTCCAGGCGCCCGATCTTGTTGCCGGCCAGCTCCGCGAACCAGACGCTGCCGTCGTGGCCGATCGCGATCCCGTCCGGCTGGCTGTTCGGGGTCGGAATCTCCCACTCGGCGGTCAGCACGCCGTCGGTCGTCATCCGGCCGATCCGGTTGCCGCCGATCTGGGTGAACCAGAGCGCTCCGTCGGGACCCGGCGCGATCGCCAGCGGGCGTGACCCCGGCGCCACGGCGAACTCGGTGATCTCTCCCAGCCGCTTGTGCGGCGGGGACGCGGGGGCTGAGGCGGGGACTGCCGCGGCGCCCAACGCGCCGATGGCGGCCACCCACGTGATGAACCTGCGCGACTTGTTCATGGTGACGACTCCTCGATTGCGCCGAGCCGGGCGATCTCCCGGTGGACGGCCTCGATCAACGGCCCGGCCTCGGCCTCCGTCAGCCAGCCGATCCGGATGTACACGTCCACCTGGAGCAGCGATATCCGCAGGGCCGTGACCGCCGCCCGGGTCATGCCGCGGGCCTCCAGGGCGGAAGCGGCCTCCAGCAGCGACGCCAGCGGACGAGCCTGATCGGCAGTAAGCGCGCCGCTGTCGACCGCGTCCTGCAGCGCCTCGATCGGGGTCGAGGCGGGGCAGGCGAACTCCACCGACACCGGCTCGCCGATCGGCTCCCCCTTCTCACCGGCCGCCTGGGCGGAGACGGTGAACGGGAACCCGTCCGCCGAGCGCGGGTCGAGCCGCGTCGTGAACGCGCCCCCCGCGTCCGTCGTCCCTGCGCTGAACGGAGTGGGCGGCAGCGTCTGGCGCGGATCGGTGACCAGCAGCCAGATCGCCGTGTCGGCGGGCGCCCCGGCGATCGCCACCTCGACGATCGCGTGCGGCTCGCCCTCGAGCGTCTGGCATTCGATCACCGACGCATCGAGGGTCCCCACGGCTGCTGACGCGGATGCGCCCCACGCCAGCGCCAGCATGGCACCGCAGAGCAGGCTCCAGCGCGTGGTACGGGCGAAATGGACGGGCTGTCTCATCGCGGATCTCCTGTTGCCGGCGCGGGCGTCGAGGACCGCCCCAGCATCGCCGGTCGCGGCGGCGTTCGCATCCGGCAAATCACCGAGATTGCGTGCCGATCCTTGACCCCAGGGCTAAACTTGAGCCCACTCGGCCGATAGTCGCAGCCGTCCACCGCGCCCCTCCCGCCACATACGGGACCCGGGCCGGACGGGGTCCGTGAGCGCCGAGCGCCCCTCACAGGGGTACGCTCTCCCCTGTGCTATCTTGGCTGGTCGCGCTTGCGTGGTGTCGAGCCCTCTCGCGAGCGTGCCGCTCTCTCGTCCCCCGAAGCCCCCTGAGGAGTCGCCGTCTTGGCTTCCGTTGACGCTCCCCGCACCCGCCGCAGCTTCGCGCGGCTGGACAAGATCCTCGATGTCCCCAATCTGATCGACATCCAGAAGAAGTCGTTCAACTGGCTGGTCGATCCCGAGGGGGGAGGACTGCGCGAGACGATCGACGACATCTCCCCCATCGAGGACTACACCGGCAACCTGGCGGTGCAGTTCGGCGAGTTCCACTTCGACGACCCCGTCGCCTCGCTGGAGGAGTGCCGCGAGAAGGACCTGACGTTCGCCCGGCCCCTCACCGTCACGGTCGGCTTCATCAACCGCGAGACCGGCGAGATCCGCGAGCAGTCGGTGTTCATGGGCGACTTCCCGTGGATGACCGACCGCGGCACGTTCGTGATCAACGGCACCGAGCGCGTCGTCGTCACCCAGCTCGTCCGCTCCCCGGGCGCCTACCTGATGGAGCCCAAGGACATCGAGAAGCAGGTGTTCATCGGCAACCTGATGCCGGCGCGCGGCTCCTGGCTCGAGCTGGAGATCGACAAGAAGGGGCGCGTCTACGTCCGCATCGACCGCAAGCGCAAGCTGCCGGTCACGGTGCTCCTGCGCGCCATGGGCTACGCCACCGACGAGGAGATCCTCAAGCTCTTCGACGACTCGGGCTACATCCGCAACACGATCGACGCGGACACCGACGTCACGAAGAGCGAGGAGGGCGCGCTGATCGAGCTGTTCAAGAAGCAGCGCCCGGGCGAGCCGCCGAGCGTCGACAGCGCGCGCTCGCTGCTGCACCAGCTGTTCTTCGACCCCAAGCGCTACGACCTCACGCGGGTCGGCCGCTACAAGCTCAACTCCCGCCTGGGGCTCGACATCGACCTCGACACGCGGGTCCTGACCCACGACGACATCATCGCCCTGGTCAAGGAGCTCGTCTCGCTCCCGCGCGCGCTCGGCATGAGCGAGGAGGAGGGCGCCTACACCGACTACGCGGCGGAGGCCCTGTCGCGCCCGCGCGAGGCCGTCGGCGACCGCCTGGACGAGTACGAGCACTTCGGCAACCGTCGCCTGCGGACCGTCGGCGAGCTGATCCAGGAGGCGTTCCGGATCGGCCTCTACCGCATGGAGCGCGTCGTGCGCGAGCGCCTCACCACCGAGGACGCCGACACGATCACGCCCCAGACGATCATCAACATCCGCCCGGTGGTGGCCGCGCTGAAGGAGTTCTTCGGCTCCTCCCAGCTCAGCCAGTTCATGGACCAGACGAACTCGCTGTCCGGCCTCACGCACCGCCGCCGCCTGAACTCACTCGGCGCCGGCGGCCTCACGCGCGAGCGCGCGCCGATCGAGGTGCGCGACGTGCACCCCACCCACTACGGCCGCATGTGCCCGATCGAGACGCCGGAGGGGCCGAACATCGGCCTGATCGGCTCGCTGTCGAGCTACGCGACCATCTCCGAGCACGGCTTCGTCATGACGCCCTACCGTGTCGTGAAGAAGGGCAAGGTGACCGACGAGATCGTGCACCTGGACGCCAGCCAGGAGCAGGAGAAGCTGATCGCCCAGTCGACGCAGCCGATCGACTCCAAGGGCAGGCTGGCGGGCGACACCGTGCTCTGCCGCACGCTGGCGGGCGCGTACGTGAACGTCCCGCCCGACCAGGTCGACATGATCGACGTCTCGCCCGAGCAGATCTGGTCCGTCGCCACGGCGATGATCCCGTTCCTCGAGCACGACGACGCCAACCGCGCGCTGATGGGCTCGAACATGCAGCGACAGGCGGTGCCGCTGCTGAAGACCGATGCGCCGCTGATCGGCACCGGCATGGAGCGCCGCGCGGCGCTCGACACCGGCGACCTGCTGATCGCCCGCAGCGACGGCACGGTCGAGTTCGTCGACGCCGAGCGCATCACCGTCGCCACCTCCGGGGGCCGCGACGAGTACGACCTGCAGAAGTTCATGCGCTCCAACCAGGGGACGCTGATCCACCAGAAGCCGCTGATCGCCAGCGGCCAGCAGGTCAAGGCCGGTGACGTGCTGGCCGACGGGTCGGCGTCCGACCGCGGCGAGATGGCGCTGGGCAAGAACCTGCTCGTCGCCTTCATGTCCTGGGAGGGCTACAACTTCGAGGACGCGATCATCCTCTCCGAGCGCCTGGTCAAGGACGACGAGCTCACCTCGATCCACATCGAGGAGTACGAGGTCGACGCCCGCACGACCAAGCTCGGCGACGAGGAGATCACGCGCGACATCCCGAACCGCTCCGAGGAGTCGCTGCGCAACCTCGACGACCGCGGCATCGTCCGCATCGGCGCCGAGGTCCAGTCGGGCGACCTGCTGGTCGGCAAGGTCACGCCGAAGGGCGAGACCGAGCTGACGGCCGAGGAGAAGCTGATCCGCGCGATCTTCAAGGAGAAGGCGCGCGAGGTCCGCGACACCTCGCTGAAGGTCCCGCACGGCGAGGGCGGCGTCGTGATCGACGTCAAGACGTTCTCGCGCGCGGCGGGCGACGACCTGTCGCCGGGCGTGAACGACCTCGTGCGCGTGTTCGTGGCCAAGAAGCGCAAGATCGCCGAGGGCGACAAGCTCGCCGGCCGCCACGGCAACAAGGGCGTGATCTCCAAGATCGTCCCCGAGTCGGACATGCCGTTCCTGGAGGACGGAACGCCGGTGGACGTGATCCTCAACCCGCTCGGCGTCCCCAGCCGCATGAACATCGGCCAGATCCTCGAGACGCACCTCGGGTGGGCCGCGGCCAACGGCTGGTACGACGACGGGACGGACGCCTACAAGGGCTCCAAGACCGACGGCGAGCGCGTCTACGTCGCCACCCCGGTGTTCGACGGCGCGACCGTCGAGGACGTCGACCACGCGCTCGTGCAGTGGCAGAAGGAGCACACCGGCGCGATCCGGATGGAGGTCGACGAGAAGCGCCGCGCGGGCGAGCGCGCCTCCGGCAAGGTGACCCTGTTCAACGGCCGCACGGGCGAGCCGTTCGAGAAGCAGGTCACCGTCGGCTACATGTACATCCTGAAGCTGCTCCACCTCGTCGACGACAAGATCCACGCGCGCTCGACCGGCCCGTACTCGCTCGTCACCCAGCAGCCGCTGGGCGGCAAGGCGCAGTTCGGCGGCCAGCGCTTCGGCGAGATGGAGGTGTGGGCGCTCGAGGCCTACGGCGCCGCGTACACGCTCCAGGAGATGCTGACCATCAAGTCCGACGACACCGTCGGGCGCGTGAAGGCCTACGAGGCGATCGTCAAGGGCGAGAACATCGCCGAGCCGTCGATCCCCGAGTCCTTCAAGGTGCTCCTGAAGGAGATGCAGTCGCTGGCGCTCGACGTCAACGTGGTCTCCGAGGAGGGCACGCGCGCCGAGATGGGCGACGAGGACGACGACCTGCTGCGCGCCGCCGAGGAGCTGGGCATCGACCTCTCCGGCGTGCGCGCCACCGAGGGCGAGGCCGCCGACGAGAGCGAGGAGGCCGAGGTCGAGGAGGGCGAGGAGGGCATGACCGAGGAGCCCGCCGCGACCGACGCCGGGTACATCGACGAGGACGTCCCCGTGGCCGAGACGGCCGACGAGGAGTAAGGAATCACATTGATCGACATCAACAACTTCGACGCGATCGAGATCGGCCTCGCGTCCTCGAAGCAGATCCGGAGCTGGAGCTCCGGCGAGGTCACGAAGCCGGAGACGATCAACTACCGGACGCTCAAGCCCGAGAAGGACGGCCTGTTCTGCGAGCGCATCTTCGGTCCCACCAAGGACTGGGAGTGCTACTGCGGCAAGTACAAGCGCGTCCGCTACAAGGGCATCGTGTGCGAGCGCTGCGGCGTGGAGGTCACCCGCTCGAAGGTGCGCCGCGAGCGCATGGGCCACATCGACCTGGCCGCCCCGGTGAGCCACATCTGGTTCTTCAAGGGCGTGCCGAGCCGGATCGGCTACCTGCTCGACATGGCGCCGAAGGAGCTGGAGAAGGTCCTGTACTTCGCGGCCTCGATCGTCACCTGGGTCGACGAGGAGGCGCGCGCGGCCGACCTGGCCGAGCTCGAGGGCAAGGTCAACGAGACGCTGGACGAGTACGCCGCCGAGAAGAACCTGCGCCTGCAGGAGATCGACGAGTCGCTGTCGCGGCGCGAGGAGTACCTGCGCACCGGCTCGCAGTCCGGCTTCTCCGATGAGGATCACATCTGGGCCGAGCACCTGGACGTCAACGTCAAGAAGCTCGACGACGACGAGCGCGAGAAGCACCTGAAGGACATGCGCAAGATGCTCGAGTCCGACCGCCAGGACACCGAGGCGTACATCGAGGACGCGCTCGAGCGCCTGCGCCAGGTGTGGGAGCTGTTCCGCGAGATGGGCCCGAAGCAGATCGTCAACGACGAGTCGCTGTTCCGCGAGCTCAAGGAGCGCTTCGGCTCGCCTTACGGCTGGGGCGAGTACTTCCGCGGCGGCATGGGCGCGGAGGCGATCCGCGACCTGCTCGAGCAGGTCGACCTGGACGCCGAGGGTGCCGAGCTGGAGGAGCAGATCAAGACCGCCAAGGGCCAGAAGCAGCAGCGCGCCGTCAAGCGCCTGAAGGTCGTCTCGGCGTTCCTGAACTCCGGCAACAAGCCGGAGATGATGATCCTGGAGGCGGTCCCGGTGATCCCGCCGGAGCTGCGCCCGATGGTGCAGCTCGACGGCGGCCGCTTCGCCACCTCGGACCTCAACGACCTCTACCGCCGCGTCATCAACCGCAACAACCGCCTCAAGCGGCTGCTCGACCTCGGCGCGCCGGAGATCATCGTCAACAACGAGAAGCGGATGCTGCAGGAGGCCGTCGACGCGCTGTTCGACAACGGCCGCCGCGGCCGGCCCGTCACGGGCCCGGGCAACCGCGCTCTGAAGTCGCTGAGCGACATGCTCAAGGGCAAGCAGGGCCGCTTCCGCCAGAACCTGCTCGGCAAGCGCGTGGACTACTCGGGCCGCTCGGTGATCGTGGCCGGCCCGGCGCTGCGGCTGCACCAGTGCGGCCTGCCGAAGCTGATGGCGCTCGAGCTGTTCAAGCCGTTCATCATGGCCCGGCTGGTCGAGCGCAAGGCGGTCCAGAACATCAAGGCGGCCAAGAAGATGGTCGACTCGATGATCCCGGAGGTCTGGGACGTGCTCGAGGAGGTCATCCACGAGCACCCGGTGCTCCTCAACCGCGCGCCCACGCTGCACCGCCTGGGCATCCAGGCGTTTGAGCCGGTGCTGGTGGAGGGCAAGGCGATCCAGGTCCACCCGCTCGTCTGCCACGCGTTCAACGCGGACTTCGACGGCGACCAGATGGCGGTCCACCTCCCGCTCAGCGCCGAGGCGCAGGCGGAGGCCCGCGTGCTCATGCTGTCCTCGAACAACATCCTGTCCCCGGCGCACGGCTCGCCGCTGGCGACCCCGACGCAGGACATGGTGCTCGGCACGTACTACCTCACGTACGGGCCCGACGAAGCCGAGCTGGAGGCGATGGACCGCGAAGAGGTCAAGCCGTACGTGTTCCGCACGGCGCAGGAGGCCGAGCTGTCCTATGAGCACGGCATGGTCAAGCTCCACACCCTGGCGGAGTTCCGGGCGCCGGGGCGCGAGGGCGGCCACGTGCTCACCACGGTCGGCCGGATCATCTTCAACGACCGGATCGAGCGGGCGCTCGAGGAGGCGATGGGCGAGGACTTCGACCGCGCCAGCTACCGCTTCATCAACACGACGCTGAAGAAGCGCGACGTGACCGGCTTCGTGGACGAGCTGATCCAGACGTTCGGCGCCTCGGCGATCGCCCTGGTGCTGGACGCCTTCAAGGACCTCGGCTTCCACTACGCCACGCAGGCGGGCGTGACCATCTCCAAGAACGACGTGCTCGTGCCGCCGTCCAAGGAGGAGATCATCGGCCGCTACGAGATCGAGGTGCGCTCGATCCAGGACCAGTACGAGGAGGGCCTGATCACGCAGGAGGAGCGCCACCAGGCGGTCACCGACAAGTGGAACCAGGCCACCGACGAGGTCGCCGACGCGATGATCGAGAACATCGAGTCCGCGGACAAGCTGAACTCGGTGTACATGATGGCCAACTCCGGCGCCCGCGGGTCGTTCAAGCAGATCCGCCAGCTCGCCGGCATGCGCGGCCTGATGGCCAACCCGAAGGGCGAGATCATCGAGCGGCCCGTGAAGGCGAACTTCATGGAGGGCCTGGACGTGATCGAGTACTTCACGTCCACGCACGGCGCCCGCAAGGGCCTCGCCGACACGGCGCTGCGCACGGCGGACTCGGGCTACCTGACCCGGCGGCTCGTGGACGTCGCGCAGGACGTGATCATCCGGATCGAGGACTGCGGCACCGAGGAGCTGCTCGAGGCGCCGCTGTACAAGGAGACGGGCGACGTCAACGACATGCTGATCGGCCGCACGGCCGCCAGGGAGTTCTCCACCAAGCGGGGGCGGACCCTGGTGGAGGCCGGCCAGGAGATCAGCCGCGAGGCGCTGACCGAGATCGTCGAGGCGTACGGCGACGACCGCTCGGTGACGGTGCCGGTGCGCTCCGTGCTCAAGTGCGAGGCGACGACCGGCGTCTGCCAGGCGTGCTACGGCCGCGCGCTGGCGACCGGCAAGCCGGCGATGATCGGCGACGCGGTGGGCATCATCGCGGCGCAGTCGATCGGCGAGCCGGGCACGCAGCTGACGATGCGGACGTTCCACACCGGCGGCGTCGCCGGCGCGGACATCACGCACGGCCTGCCGCGCGTGGTGGAGCTGTTCGAGGCGCGCAAGCCGAAGGGCCTGGCGAAGATCGCCGAGATGGGCGGCGTGGTGTCGATCGAGGACACCGACAAGTCGCGCACGGTGGTGATCACCGACGACGCCGGCGAGGAGCACCGTCACACGTTCCCGCGGCGCACGCGCCTGCACGTGATCGAGGGCGAGAAGATCGAGCCGGGCACGCAGCTCAACGAGGGCTCGCTGTACCCGCACGAGCTACTCGCGCTGCGCGGCCGGACGGCGACCGAGGTGTACCTCGTCAAGGAGGTGCAGGAGGTCTACAAGTCCCAGGGCGTGGACATCAACGACAAGCACATCGAGCTGATCTGCCGCCAGATGCTCAAGAAGGTCCGGGTGGACCAGAAGGGCGACACGGACCTGCTTCCGGGCCAGTTCGTGGACCGGCACGAGTTCAAGCGGATCAACGAGAGGGTGCAGGCCGACGGCGGCGAGCCCGCGATGTCGGAGGAGATCATCCTCGGCATCACCAAGGCGTCGCTGGCGACCGACTCGTTCCTGTCGGCGGCCTCCTTCCAGGAGACCACGAAGGTGCTGACCGACGCCGCGCTGGAGGGCAAGATCGACCGCCTGGCGGGCCTGAAGGAGAACGTGATCATCGGCAAGCTGATCCCGGCGGCGACCGGGCTGAAGCGCTACCGCACGATCGAGATCGAGCCGGCCGAGCCGCTCCCGCGCGGGATCGACGACGTCGGCCTGCTCGAGGGCGACGACCTCGCCGCCGAGCTCGGGCTCGAGGAGGCCGACGGCCTGCAGGGCTTCGGCCCGGCCTTCGACACCGCGGAGCTGGACGAGATCAACGCCGGCTTCGGCACCTCCGGCGGCTCGTTCGACGACATAGGGTCAGACCTGGACCGCGACGAGGAGAAGTAGCGCCACGCTTCGGGTCCGGCCGCCGCGTCGTGCGGCGGCCGGACCCGCCAGTTTCGTCCGGCCGGTGCGTTGGGGTCTGCATGCGCAGACTTCCCATCCTCGCCGTCTTCGTCGCCCTCGTCGCCGCCCCCGCGGCGCAGGGGCACCCCCTGCCAGAGCACGGGCAGCTGACGTTCGCCACCACAGATCCGCTCGCCGCCCCGCTCGGGCTGGGCGAGAACGTCAGCTACGTGAGCGGGGACAACGGCTTCACCGGCGGGCACGTGGTGGTCGAGGGCGACCGGCTGTACCTGGGCTCCTACGGCCGCGGGATGCACATCTACGACATCTCCGAGCCCGCCTCGCCGCGAAGGATCGGCCAGTACGTGCCCGGCGGGGTGCGCGCCGACGCGCCGCCCGACGCGGCCGTCTTCGGCAGGCGGCACATCGCCGTGCTGAACGGCACGCGCCGCACGTCCACGCACAGCGCCGTCCCAGGCGACGCGCGGACGGACCGCACCGAGTTCCTCGACGTCACCGACCCCGCGAACCCGGAGCTGCTGTGGACCTTCGGGCCCGACCAGGTCGACGGCGAGTCGCACAACGGCGACATCGTCGACCGCCGGCGCACCTACTTCCCATCGGGCGGCGTCGGCGCGCAGGGCCTGCGCATCTATGACCTCCAGCCGCTGCTGGGGAAGCGCCCGGATGCCCCGCGCAACCTGTTCCGCGGCGATCCGGCAAAGCTCTGGGAGGCCTCGCCCTACCGCGGCGACAAGCCCGTAGGCGCGCCGTTCACGCACACGCACGACATCTCCGTCTATCCCGACCACCGCGTCGAGGGCTTCGGCGAGCGCGACATCGCGCTGCTGGCCGAGGGCGGCAACTACGCCGGCAACGGCGACACCGGCAGCGTCTTCGTCATCGATGTGACGGACCCCGCGGATCCGGTCGTGCTCAACCGCTGGCTGCACGAGCAGGGCGCCGGCCACCACCCGATCCGCTACCACCACGAGGCGCAGCTCCTCGACGGCGACAGCAACGTCATGCTCGTGACCGACGAGGACCTGCACAACGGGTGCGGCTCCGCCGGCGGCGTGGTCGCGGTCGAGCTGACGCCCGACCTGACCGGGGCCACCGAGCGTTCGGAGTGGTTCATCCCGCTCGGCACGCCGGCGCCGGTGTGCTCGGTGCACGTGTTCTCCTCCGAGGGCTCGCGCGTCTACTTCGGGTCCTACAACGCCGGCCTGCAGATCGTGGACTACGCCGATCCGGCCGCCCCGCGGCGGGTGGGGCACTACATCGCCGAGGGCTCGACCGCCTGGGGCGCGCAGGTGCACGAGGGCTACGTGTACGTCGGCGACATGAGCCGCGGGCTGGACGTCCTGCGGCCGGAGGGCTGACCAACGGCCCGCACGCTTGGGGGGCCCGTTCGGGGGGAACAACGGACGGGACCGCGAACGGATCGTGATGAGCACGCTAGGCTGCCCGCTCCTCGAGGGCTCAAGGCGGGGGCCTTGGGTTCCGATGACAGGGGTGTCCCGGCCGGAGGGGCCGGGCCTTTTCTTTGGGTTGACTGACACGTGACGCTGAATCTGGGGATCCTCCTCGCGCTGGGCTGCGCCGTTGCCACCCAGCTCGGCTTCCTGTACAAGCACAGGGGCGCGAACGCCGCGCCGAAGGTCGACGTCCGGCACCCGCTGCGGACGGTCCGCTCGCTGTTCGCGTCCCCCTGGTTCGCGATCGGCATGGGCGTCGCGCTCGGCGCCTGGATCCTGCACGTCGGCGCGCTGGCGCTCGCCCCGCTGTCGGTGGTGCAGGCCGTGCTCTCCACCGGCGTCGTGATCCTCGCCGTGCTGGCCGACCGGCTGTTCGGCTTCGAGGTCGGCCGCCGGCAGTGGCTGGGCGTGGCGATGACCGCCGCCGGCCTGGTGCTGTTGGTGATCACGCTGCCGGCCGACGCCGGGGCGCACTCGCAGTACTCGCTCGCCGGCATGCTCGCCTTCGAGGGCGGGATGCTCGCGATCGGCGCGCTGCTGATCACGGGCCCGCGCATGGGGGCGCCCGACCACCACCACGGCATCATGCTCGGCGCCGCGGCCGGCGTGCTGTTCGGCGTCTCGGACGTGGCGATCAAGGCGCTCACCGGCGTCGGCGGCCCGCTCGCGATCCTGCTCTCGCCATGGCTCGGCGTGGCGATCCTCGCCTCGGTGATCGCCTTCTACGCCTCCGCCCGCGGCCTCCAGGACGGCGAGGCCGTCCCGGTCATCGCCTCGACGTCCACGGCCGCCAACGTCTCGGCCATCCTCGGCGGCATCGTCGTGTTCGGCGACCCGATGCCGAGCGATACGCTGGGCATCGTCCTCCAGGCCTTCGCCTTCACCCTCGTGGTCGTCGCCGCGATCGTCACGCCGCCGCCGATGCGTGCGGCTGAGGCGAACGCGCAGCCTGCCTAGGGTTTGACTTGCGGGCCGTGGCGGCAGAGGATGCCGCCAACATGGTCGCCGTCGGGCACCACGACCTCGGCGGCCGGGGCTTCAACGCCGACGTGTGGGTGCACGAGCGGTACGCGTACGTGGGCTCGTGGGGCTTCTCCGACTGGGCCCAGGGCTCCAAGGAGCGCTTCTGCCCCAACGACGGCGTCGCCGTCGTCAAGACGCTCGATCCGGCGCGCCCGCACCACGTCGCGGATCTCGAGAGCCCTCCCGGGACGTCGGCGGAGGACGTCGTCGTCTTCACCGCGGAGCACGGCCTGCTCGCCGGGCGGGACATCGCCGTGGTCGGCACCAGGTGTGCGGGGGCGACCGCAGGGACATCGGGATCTTCCGCGGGCTGCAGGTGTTCGACGTGACCAACCCGGCCCGGGTTCCATCACCGGCTCGTGCACGAGGGCGGCTTCACGATCCAGCGGCTCCGCGGAGCCGCGACCTTCGTCCGCCCCGACGGCCGCCCGGTCCCGGACGTCCCGTCCCGCGAGGAGTGGCAGCCCCCACCCACCCGGCTCGCCGCATAGGGCACGTGACGTCCGCGGCTCCAGGGTTGTGCTCCCGGCCGGACCCCCGCCGATGTTTGCGAGCCGGGGTCACGTGGAGGCTCGACGAGCCTCGAAGTGCAGCGAGGCCGAGCTCAACCGGAGCAAGGTCCTCGATCAGCGCCCGGTCATCCTTGCCCGGATGGCGCCCGCGCAGGCGGCCAAGCAGCTCGGAGTCGACCTTCAGATCGAAGCTACGCAGCGGCCCCGAGCGCGTCGGAGAGCTCCGCGAACCGCTGGCCGGTCGCCTCCGCGACGGGCCGGTAGGTCACCTTGCGGTCGACCACGTTGACGCCCTTGGCCAGCCCCGGGTTCTCCCGCGCCGCCGCCGCCACGCCCGCGTCGGCCACGTGCAGCAGGTAGGGGAGCGTCGCGTTCGTGAGCGCGTAGGTGGAGGTGATCGGAACGGCGCCCGGCATGTTGGCCACGCAGTAGTGGGTGACGCCGTCGACCTCGTAGGTCGGGTCCGAGTGCGTGGTCGGGCGCGAGGTCTCGAAGCAGCCGCCCTGGTCGATCGAGACGTCGACGAGCACCGCGTTGCGCTTCATCAGCTTGAGCTGCTCGCGCCGGACCACGTACGGCGCCTTGGCGCCGTGCACGAGCACCGCGCCGATCACCAGGTCGGCCTCCGGCAGCATCCGCTCGATGTCCAGCGTGGACGCGTACATCGTGTCCGCGCGGCCGTTGAAGGCGATGTCCAGCTCGCGCAGACGGTCGATGCTGCGGTCGTAGACGTACACCGACGCCTCCATGCCGAGGGCGATGAACGCCGCATTCATCCCGACCACGCCGCCGCCGATGATCATCACCTTCGCCGCGGCCACGCCGGGCACGCCGCCGAGCAGGATCCCGCGGCCGCCGAGCGGCTTCTCGAGCATGAACGCGCCCGCCTGGGTGGCGATCTTCCCCGCCACCTCGCTCATCGGCGCCAGCAGCGGCAGCCGCCCGCGCGCGTCCTCCACCGTCTCGTACGCCACGCACGTCGCGCCCGACTCCACCAGCCCGCGCGTGAGCTCGGCGTC
>JBOGYU010000071.1:0-14070 GCA_050696935.1 Solirubrobacteraceae bacterium
ATCGGGCGCCCGGAGGTGCCGGTCGACCACGCCGGAGCGGGCGGCGACTCCCGCTCACACCAGCCGTCGCGTAGCCCGCGCTCATCCCGGACCACGGCCCATCCGCTCGGCGAGGATCGGGCCAGCGCTCTCGCGTTCGCGATAACCGGCAGCGACCCGCGACGGCGCGTCGGGCGGGCCCCGGACCGCCGATTTGCATCGAAGACGAGAACGGGCCGCGTCGCCGCTGCTTCTCCACGGATGCAGGAGCGGTGCGGGGGCCGATCGCGCGCCGACGGACGCTCCCATCTGTCGGATAGGCCCGGGCGCATTGCTGCGCCCGGGCCCTCCTAAGAACCGGACGTGCACCTTTCAGCGCATCCGGCTCAAGCAAGCCAGTGAGGGTCTGGTGGCGCGACGTCGTACGATCCGCTCCCGGAGTTGGAGCGTCTCGTCCGCGGGGTCCGTTCGCCGCGACGTTAGTCGCGGCGTCTAACTTGTCCGTTGGTTCTGGCGTCGCCGTCATCTTCGCTTCGCTTGGCTCACCTGACCGCGTCGGCGCGCTTTCGCGCCCGGGCACCGGGCCCGGTATCCGGCCGGTTATGCGGGACGACCATCTGGAGAGGCTGGCCATCGTGTCCCGGTTTCCCGCCGCCTTTCGGCCGCCGGCGTTCGCTTCTCGGTCATCCGATTCCCGCCGGGGCTTAGGCCTTCCTCACGGTCGGCTTACCGGCCCGAGGGCCGGACCCCGACGGGGTTACCGCGTTCCGCACGCACGAGCTGCGACCGGGGTGGGTGCCCTCTATACCCCGGGGACCGCGGTGCTCATCCCGGCCGAGGGACGTGCTCGGCCGGCGCCTGCCGCTCTGCGACGGCCAGTCCCTTGTCCCTGCTCCTGCATCCCACCGGCAGGGGTCTGCTTCACGAGGCATCGACGAGGGTTCACGCGATTCACCCGTCCGGTCTTCCCTGGCCTGTGGCCGCCCGGGTGGAACGGGCCGCCCTTGGGCTTCTCCCCGGGCTTCGCACCCCGCCGTTACCGGCGACGCACGCCGAGGATGGGACAGGCCGTCGAGCACGGACCTGGAACTACTCGCTCACATCAGGTTGATCCTCCAGTCCGGTAGTTCACTCGTTTCGTGCGACCTCGCGTCGCACCGTCCCGAGCAGGCGTCTCAGGGATCCGAGCGGAGACGCTCGCTCGCCGCCCTACTTAGCAGGCGTCTGCGCGGAGGTGCCCACGGCGCTCGCTCCAGACGAGGGCCGGAAGCCCCGCCGGAGTCCGGGCAGAGTTTCGCTTCCCATGCGAGCAGTCGGGCTCCTCCTTGCGTGGGGCTGACACGCCGCAGGTCGCCGCGCTCCGCCGTGTGTAGCGGTCATCGCCCCGCCGAGGCGGACTACGGGTAATCCGCCAACCAGCGCTGCTACCTAGAATGGGTAGTCTCGATCGGACGGTCGACAGCAACACCGACCTGGACGAGGAGAAGGGCATGGCGACGATCATTTGCGTCCTCTACGACGACCCCAAGGATGGATACCCGACCTCGTACGCGCGGGGCGAGGTTCCCGCGATCGAGCGGTACTACGACGGCACGACCACCCCGACCCCGGAGCGGATCGACTTCACGCCGGGCGAGCTCCTGGGAAGCGTGTCGGGTGAGCTGGGGCTCCGGAAGTTCGTGGAGGAGCGGGGACACCGGCTGGTCGTGACCTCCGACAAGGAGGGCCCCGACTCGGTCCTCGAGCGAGAACTCCCGGAGGCCGAGATCGTGATCTCCCAGCCGTTCTGGCCCGCCTACCTCACCGCGGAGCGGATCGCCCAAGCCCGGAATCTGAAGCTGGCGGTGACCGCAGGGATCGGCTCGGATCACGTCGACATCGATGCCGCGATCGAGCACGACGTCACGGTTGCCGAGGTGACCTACTCCAACAGCATCAGCGTGTCCGAGCACGTGGTGATGATGATCCTCGCCCTGGTGCGCAACTACATTCCGTCCTACCAGACGGTGGTCGAGGGCGGCTGGAACATCGCCGACTGCGTGTCGCGATCCTACGACCTGGAGGGCATGCAGGTCGGCACGGTCGGGGCCGGACGGATCGGCTCCGCGGTGCTGCGGCGGCTGAAGCCGTTCGAGGTTGGGCTGCACTACACCGACCGCCACCGCCTCGCGGACGAGGTCGAGAAGGAGCTGGGGGTGACCTACCACGCGGGCGTGGAGCAGATGGTGGGGGTGTGTGACGTCGTGACGATCAACGCGCCCCTGCATCCGGAGACCGAGAACCTCTTCGACGACGAGCTCATCGGCAAGATGAAGTACGGCGCGTACCTGGTGAACACCGCGCGCGGCAAGATCTGCAATCGCGACGCGGTTGTGCGCGCGCTCGAGAGCGGTCAACTCGCCGGCTATGCGGGCGACGTCTGGTTCCCCCAGCCTGCTCCGAAGGACCATCCCTGGCGGACGATGCCCCACCACGGCATGACTCCGCACACCTCCGGCACGTCGCTCGCGGCCCAGGCGCGCTACGCGGCAGGGGTCCGCGAGATCCTCGAGTGTTGGTTCGACGGCCGCCCGATCCGCGAGGAGTACCTGATTGTCCAGGCCGGTGCACTCGCTGGCGCCGGCGCACACGCCTACAGCGCCAAGAGCCGCTGAGACCGGATTATCGCGCCGATGCCATCGTCGCTTCTGCTCCGCGCGCACAAGGAGCAGCCTCGACTCGCTAGCCGCAGCGCATGTGCTGCCAGGCTTGCTCATGGCGCTGCCGCGTCCGTAATGTCAAGGAGCGAGGTCGCGTCCGCGTCCGCGAGCACGCGCACGATCGGAAGGTCCAGCGCGGCGTGGTACGCGGCGAAGGACTGAACGACCTCCGAGCGCTGCGAAGCTGCGATCCCGACGGCCCCGACCGGGACGTCCATGGCTGCGAAGTGCTTTCGATGGCCCTCGTTGATGGTGCGATAGAAGCCCTCCTCCTCGCGAAGGCGCTGCGCCGCCCCGGGGCCAACAGCGACCCGGACGTAGGACGCGATGACCGGCGCGGTGCGCCCGCGCACCGCGGCTCCCTCCTGCACCCACTCGCGCGCACGCGCCGCGTGGTCGGGCAGCATCCAGTTCAGGAGAACTCCATCGGCGATCGCGCCGCCGAGGCGGCACAGGCGAGGCCGCATCGCGGCCACCATGATGCGAGTCGCCTCGGGCAGCAGCGTCCGAAGCTCGGCCACCGCCCGCCGTAGCGGATCGACCTGCCGCGACAGCGCACCCGAGCCGATCCCGAGCCACAGCCTCGCGGGATCGAGTCCGAGGCGGTCTACCTCCGCCGCGATCCGGGCTGGCGGATAACGGTGCAGCGGCAACACTCCCACGCCGAGTTCCACCTTCGCGGTGACGGCGGAGAACTGCGCCAGCGTGTCCAGGCCGCGAGCGGCCGGTTCGTCGTTAGACCACAGCGAGTGGTACCCGAGCTCCTCGCAGCGAGCCGCCAGCTCGCGAGCGAGTCCTGGGTCCAGCCCGGCGGTGATGCCCAGCCCACGATGCGTCGACGCGGACGCCATCAGGACTCCAATCATGCGGAGTAGACAAAGTCCTTGCACGCTGGGTCACGCAAGAAACGGCGAGACGCAGCCATCGGCCTCCGCCCGCCGCCCGCTACTCCTCATCGTCCAACCCAGCAGCGAACGGCGGGCCGAGCAATGGGCTTGGGGGCTCCTCCCTTCGTCGAGGAGCAGCAGTCTGGACCTGCGCTCCCGCTCCTCGTCCAACTCGGTAGCAAGCGGGCATGGACCGCCGTCCTGCACACTGCTGCCTTGGTCGAGGGGCGACAGTGGGCGGTGCTCGTCGGTGGCTCATGCCGGGCGGCGGGACCGGCTGTGTCGATGGACGCCCGGGGCGTCGGTCGCGCGGTTTGCGGATTGGTTCGCGGCGCTCGGCGGCAGCATGCGGCCCGCGTAGCACCGGATTCGATCGCGATGGAGGTGCGTGAGCAGGCGCGTCATCGCGGTTATCGTCGCGACGAGAGCTTGACGGCGACCGAGGCCCGTCAGCGGCGTCGGGAGGGTAACGTCGTGGGTATGCGTGCCGCCGTCCGTGCGTACCGTCCCGAGGACTTGAGCGCCGTCCTTGAGCTATGGGAGGCGGCCGGCTGCATACCGCGTGGTGCTGACGGGCTGAGTGTGGATGAGGCGGTCGCCCTGATCGGGTCCGAGTGGGCGGTGACGTTTGTTGGCGAGGCGGACGGTCGGATCGTGGGCATGGTTCTGAGTACCGTGTCGGCGCCGATGGCGTGGATTCATCGCGTCGCGGTCGCGAGTCTCGGCTCGGGCGACATGGAGGTCGCCGATCAACTCCTCGAGCACCTCGAGGTGGAGTTCGCCGAGCGCGGGGCGCGCAAGGTGGCCGGCGTGGTCACCGCGGGAAGCGGGATGCCGCAGTGGCTGGAGCGGCGCGGATACGCGGCCTCGCCTGATGTGACCTACGTGCAGCGTCAGCTGCCTCCCGCGCCGGCTGCACCACGGGCGCTGGCGCGTCTCGGTGGGCGGATCGTGGGGCCTGGTCTGTGGCAGGAGCTGCAGGGCCTGGAGGCCGCGAAGGAACTCATCGAGCGTCGAGTGATCCTGCCGCTGGCCGAGCCGCAGCTGGCTGCGCGCCACGCGGTGGCTCCGCCGAAGGCGATCGTTCTCTTCGGGCCTCCTGGAACCGGAAAGACGACGTTCGCCAAGGGCATCGCCTCGCGTTTGGGCTGGCCCTTCGTGGAGATCGAGCCTTCGCGCTTGGGCGGCCAAGGGGCTGACCGCGAGGCGGAGCTGCTCGCCGATACCTTCGACACGCTCCTGGAGCTTGCTTCGGTCGTGGCTTTCATCGACGAGGTCGAGGACATTGCTTCGATGCGCCAGGAGGACCGTCGGGTCGGCCCCAGCCTGACCAACGAGCTGCTGCGGCAGATGCCGAGGATTCGCGACACGCGCGAGCATCTGCTGGTTTGCGCGACGAACTGGGTCTCGCGACTCGATCCCGCCTTCCTTCGTCCCGGGAGGTTCGACTATGTGATTGCCGTCGGACCTCCCGACGGTGAGGCGCGCGCCGCCATCTGGCGGCGCTACGTCCACGAGATCAGCGACGAGGACGTGGACATCTCGGCGCTCGTCGATGCGACCGAGCTCTTCACACCCGCAGACATCGAGTTCGCCGCGCGCAAGGCGGCGCAACGCGCCTTCGAGCGCGAACACTTCGAGCGGGTCGGCACGCGAGCCACGACCGAGGACTTCCTCGCCGCGATCGCGCAAACGCGGCCCACGCTCGCGAGCGAGATGGTCGAGGCCTTCGAAGAGGACAGGCGGAGGTTCGCCCGCGATTGATCGCGCCAAGCACGGGCGCGAACGCCGGCGCCCAAGCTGCCAGAGCGTGCGTTCTGGCAACCGCGGGCGATCGTTGCGCGCCGGAACGAGCGGGGCAGTCGCCCAGAGCAGGGACGTCAATACCCGCGAGGTCGCGTCTCCCAGCTGCTGTAAATAGCCGGAGCCGACAAGGCGACGGCGTAGTGACGCTGTCCCTGGTCCCTACGTCGTAGGACTCTTCACGTTTCACTCTCTTCATCTTCTTCGCCTCCGTATCCTTCGAACGGCTCCGTCAGCAGGCGAGCCTTTTGAGGTCCGTACTCGAAGAGGTGAACGATGCGGATGGTGGAATCGGTGCGCTCGACGCGGGTCTCGACCAGCGTGAGCTCCTCGGCATCGCCGAGCCCAAGCTGGTTGAGCCGCTCGGCCTCGGCCCGGCAGACATCGCCCGGGGTGGGGCGGCTCGCCGGATAAGCATCCTCATGATGCCGAATCAGCGCCTGCCAGTGTTCGTCTCCCGCCCGCTCCACGGCTTCCCGGACTTGCGCCCTGGTGTAGGCCATGTCAGCCCCATGGCTGGAGATCAGTGCCAGACTCGCCACTGCGGCCGCGCGAGCAGTGCGCCACCTGGGCCTCTCCCCGAGCTGGGACACCCGTGCCCATCGGGAAGATGCTGTTGATTCCTGAGCTGAGCGTGAGTCCGCCCATCGTGCTCCTTTCTCGGTCCTCGCCAGGAGTGTCCCAGACGCCGTCAACGGCACCGAGGCGGGAGCGTGGGTACCGATTAGACGGCTCGGCCGGTGGCGATCCATGCGCGCGCGGTGAGCCGAAACGGATCATCGCCGGCGCCACGTTGACGGCGGAAATGGACCGGCTTGTTAGCGGTCGGCTTCGGACCCATCCGGAGAGCCGCATCGCGCGGCGTCCGCCGCGGGCGCTCCCCTGGACGGGGTGTTCGGCTGCGCCCGGCCTGGCACGGCGCCCTACGCTCCGCGACGTGTCGCTCAGTGCGTGGATGTTGCTTGGCCTCGGCGCCGTACTGCTGCTCTACGTTCTCGCCGTCCTCGCGCTGATCGTCGTCGGGCGCCGCGGCGACGCTCGCGCGCTCGCCGGTTTCATTCCCGACTGCGTGGTGCTCGTGCGGCGGCTGCTGGGCGACCCACGCGTGCCGCGCCGGCGCAAGCTGCTGCTGGCTTTACTGGTCGGCTACCTGGCCATGCCGTTCGACCTGGTGCCCGACTTCATTCCGGTGGCCGGGCAGCTCGAGGACGCGATCATCATCGCGCTCGTCTTGCGCACCATCCTGCGCGCCGGCGGTGAGGAGCTGCTGCGCGAGCACTGGCCGGGCCCCGAGAGGTCGCGCCTGCTCGTGCAGCGCCTGGCCTATGGCCGGCCCGGATAGCACCCTGGGGAAACCAGCTTCCCCCGCTGCCTCTCGCGCTCATGCGCGCGCGTTGCCGATGATCGAGGAGGCCATGTTCGCGATCGAACCCTCCTCGAACAGGTCGAGGTCGTAGGCGATCTATGCGATGTACTCGTCCTCGCGGCCCGGCACCGGCTCCACGGCGTACGCCTTGGCCTGGTAGTTGCGGTGGTCCGTTAGGCGATCGGTCCAGACCACGGTCCAGGTCGCCGTGGAGGATTCGCCGGCCACCGCCGCCGAGGCCTCGACCGGGTCGACGCCGGGCTGCGGCGTGACCCGGAACGCCGCGAGGATGTCGGAGTCCTTGGGCTCGTAGTCCGGGCTGTAGTAGCCCATCTCCGCGTACGGCGTCACGCCCGCCGCCCAGCGGTCCTTCTTCTCCATCATGCGGGCACCGCCCTTGCGTGCTCGGTTCTGTGGGTGCAGCGGCCGTGGCGCGCCCCGGCGGCTGCGGTCGTCTCGAGTGCGTTCATAGGCTCAGCCCTTCCTCGGGGTGCGCTTGCACGATCCGCCGCACGGACCCGCCGGCGATCACGATCGACTCGGTCCACCCAGCGGCGGCGCGCGAGTGCCGCGGCGCGCGTTGGATTCGAGGGCGGCCACCGCCGGCGCGGTCCGCCGCGGAGGGCTCGGCTCTCGGAGCAGTCGTCAGCATGACGCGGCAAGCTAGGGCAGAAGAGTTCGCCAAACAAGAAAAGATCGAGTCGATCCCATAGAGCGCCAACAAATCGTCCCGATGCGCCGAATCAGCCTCGGTACGCTCCGATGTCGATGGAGCCGACGCCTCTCCTCCGGGTCCCCGACGTGCAGGCGTCCGCCCCGGCGATCCATGTGTCGCTGTCGCGCGTCGGCGTGACGAACGTCGAGAAGGTCACCCGCATCGGCCCCCGAGGTGCCGAGCAGCTCTATCACGCCAAGCTCGACTGCTTCGTCGAGCTCGGACCGGAGCAGAAGGGCGCGCACATGGCGCGTTTCGAGGAGGTCGTCAACGGCGTCATCGGTGAGGTGATGCTCGGCGAGGGCGGCTTCAAGGCCGAGCAGCTCGCCCAGCGAATCGCCGTCGCGGTGCGCGAGCGCCAAGACGCGCTCCGCGCGGAGGTGACGATCGCCGCCCGCTATCCAGAGCACAAGCCGGCGCCGGTGTCCGGGATCGCCACCCAGGAGATCTACACGCTGCTCGGCTCGGCGGTCGCCTCCGAGCGCGGCACGCGCCGGCTCGTGGGCGTCGCCGCGCAAGGGATGACGGCGTGCCCGTGCGCGCAGCAGCTGGTTGCCGGGCGCTCGCGCAAGCGCCTGGCCGCCGATGGGTTCACCCGCGACCAGATCGCCAGCATCTTCGAGGCCGTGCCGGTTGCGACGCACAACCAGCGCGGCCTGGGCACGCTCCACCTCGGGCTGCCCGAGGAGTGCGACACCGACGTAGACGCGGCGGAGCTGCTCGCGATCGTCGAAGACTCGATGTCCAGCGAGATCTACGAGCTGATGAAGCGCTCCGATGAGGGCGTGGTGGTCGAGAAGGCCGCGCGTCGTCCGAGGTTCGTGGAGGACTGCGTGCGCGAGGCGATTCGAGGCGCGATCGAGCGCTTCGGCGGCCTGCGCGACGACGCCTTCGTGTCGGCGCGCCAGGAGAACCTCGAGACGATCCACCAGCACAACGTCGTCGCCGAGCGCTCCGGGCTGCTCGGTGAGCTGCGTCGCGAGCTCGACGCCGGTCAGCACGTCGCACATCACACGACGATGCGCGAGTGGCTCGACGCCGCCGGCTGATCAGCGCAGCCGAATCCGATCGGCGCCGTGGATCCTGACGTGATCGAGCGCGGAGCCGCTCGCGTCGCGCACGCCCAGGCGCTCGACGAGCGCCGCGTAGCGCCCGCCCGCCAGACCGTCGGCCAACACTGCCGCGCCCTGCGCGGCGGCCTTCACGTGTGCGCCGAGGCCCGCCGCCATCCGCACCGGCGCCACGTGGGCAAGCCGCGCGCCGAGCGCCTCAAGCATGCCCGGCGCCTGCGCCAGGCGCCCCGCGATGAGGATCTCGCGCGGGGCCGGCGCGCTGATCGTCAGCGCGAGCGTGGCCTTGGCCGCGCCCTCCTCCAGCGCGAGCCATCCCTCCCGGTGGCGCGGATCGCGGCGCAGCGCCTCCAGCCCCTCCGAGAGATCGAGCTCTCCCTGCGGGTCGAGCGCGCCGCCGCTGAACACCGTCCGCTTCGACAGGGCAGCGCCGAGCAGGTACGCCGCCTCGGCGTCCAGCGCACCGCACGCCCGCGCCCCGATCGGCCCGGCCGAACCGCCGAGCCCATCGACGATGCGCCCGCCGTCGACGGCGAGCGCGGCGCTGAACGCCCCGCCGAGCTCGAGCATCACGAAGGAGGTCTCGGCGAAGTCGACGTCGAGCCGGCGCGCCTGGTCGGCGATGCACAGCGCGACGCTCGCGACCTTGTCCGCTGTCCCCAGGTCGATGCGGTTCCACTTGCGGTACGCGGGGATGGTCGGCAGATGGATCGCGCCGGGGCCGAACACGAGCGGCAGTCCCGCTGCGATGAGCGCGCGCACGATCGAGCGCATCCCGCCGACGCCGACGCGGCCGTGGGGCTCGTCCTCGCGCAGGAGCAGCATGAGCGCGAGCTCGCGCTCGCCGACCTGCTCGGCGGGAACGAGCGGAAGCCCGTAGCCGGCCGGGCCGAGCACGAGCTCGAACGGGCCGTGGTCCACGAGCGCCTTGACCAGTAGCGCCGGATCGGCGCCCACGTCGGCGGTGCGGAGGCTGCGCTCGAGCATGACCTCGCCCCCGTCGAGCGCGCACACGTCGAACGAGAACGTGCCAGGGTCGACGCCGGCCACCCGCGGACCGTCGCGGCTCAAACGAGCTCCCCGGCGATCACGTAGACGGCGTCGGTGTCGAGCACCTGGTCGTTGCTCTCGAACAGCCGCCGCACGCAGGCCTTGTGCACCTTCATCTTCGGGCCACCGATCGCCAGCGCGCCGAGCACGAGCTTGCCGTCGTACTCGGCGAGGTCGTCGGTCGCCTTCGTGCCCTCGATGCCCAGCGGCTCCGCCGCGTTGTAGTCGGCCAGCAGTTCGATCGTCGGGTGCTGCGCCCAGACGTCGCGGCGCAGCACCTGCACACCGGCGGGCCCGGAGGACAGGACGATCTGCGCCCCGTCGAGGATCGCCTCGAGCTCGGCGCGGTTGGCCGGCTCGCGGACGTCGAGGCCGAGCCGCTGCGCGACCTCGAGGCCGTGCGGGCGGTGATAGGGACGATCGTCGCCGAACAGGTCCGCCGGCAGCGAGGCCACGGCGACCTCGCAGCCCTCGCCCTGCAGCAGCACCGCCGACCGCAGGCCGACGGCTCCCAGGCCGAGCACGACCGCGCGGCTGCCGGCGAGGCTGCGCGCCTTTGCGATCCGCGCGATCGTCGTGGCCGCGGTCGTGTTGCAGCCGTTGGAGTCGATCATCACCGAGACCCGGAAGGGACCGAAGAACGCCTTCTGCACCTCGGCGAAGACCTCCTCGCCCGCCGACACGCGCTTGCCGCCGACCCACACGGCCATCGTCTTCAGGTCGTCCATCCCGCGGGTGAAGAACGCGTCTTGCACGAGCCCGCGCACGGCCTCCGGCTTCACGCCGCCGTGGGACAGCAGGACATCCACTCCGGCGTCGTGCGCGACGATCGCGTCGAAGGGGCTGGGGTGCTCGTCAGTGTCGAGCTGGAGCAGGACTTTCCTCACGATTCCTCCTCGGTCGAACCGTTGTCGGATGATCCCGCCCGCCCGCGGGCCGTGAGGCGGACGCGTTCGCGGCGCGGCTCGTCGAACGTCAGGTAGCCCCAGTCCAGCGGGGACTCCTGCCCGTAGTTCTTGCCCAGCCCGCGGGCGATGGCCGCCTTCATGAGCTCCTTCCCCAGGTAGAAGGCGTGCGTGTGCTCGTCGATGCCGAGCTCGTCGAAGATCTGGTTGATGTCGGTCCCCTTGACGAAGTGCTCGGCGTTGAACGCGTAGATCCAGTCGGCATCCGTGAAGATGCGGATGTTGGGGTCGGTGATGCTCGCCTGCAGCTCGCGCAGCTCGGCCTCGGTGTAGGGGCGGACCTCCTCGTCCTTGATCGTGAGCAGCCGGCCGTCGACGTGCTTGGGCGGCGTGCCCTCCTGCTGGGCGAAGTGCATGAGCTTGGCCGCCAGGACCGCCTCGCGGACCGCGCCTCGCGCCCAATCGATGACCTCGGTGGTCAGCACGTTGCGGATCCCGAGCTCCTGGCAGAAGCCGAGCAGCAGCGCCGTGACGCCGGTGGTGTCGGCCTCGGTGAGCTCGGTCAGGTTGCCGATCCCCATCAGCATCTCGACGTCGGGATGGCGGCGGCGCACCTCCAGGTAGCGGCCGAGGCTCGCGGCGAAGCCCGAGCCGATCGGCTCGATGATCGGGTCGACGAGGAACGGCTGGTCGAGCTCGCGCATGTGGGCGATGGTCGCATCGAGGCTGTCGAGGTCGTCGGGCGTGTCGGGGATCAGCACCGGGGTCGCGCGCAGCTGCTGCGCGACATGGCGGTTGTGCCCGGTGAGGCTGAGGACGTAGTCGACGCCCGCCGCGTCGGCCATGAGGATCTCGTCGGCGTCGAGCGTGTCGATGCTGAGCGTGAAGCCGCGGGCCTTGAGGTCGCCGATCACCTCTGGTCCTTCCTCGAGCCAGTCGCGGTCGAGCGAGAGCCCGAGGTCGATGACATCGGCGCCGGCGTCGCGGTAGTAGCTCGCCGCCTCGACGATCCGCTCGCGGTCGAGGTGCGGGACATTGTTGATCTCGGCGAAGATGCGGATGTCGCGCGCGCCGTAGCGCGAGCGCGCGTCGGCCTGGCCGAAGAACGCCGGCAGGCGCTTGAGGTCGGCGGGCCCCTTCTCGGCCGGGACGTCGAAGTGCTCGCTGAGCGCCGCCGGGTCGCCCTGGCACAGGCCCGGGATCATGATCCGCGTGACGCCGGGCGGGACCTCGAGCCGGCGGGCGATCCAGGCCGGGGTCATGAGCGCGGCGACCGTGATCTTCATGACCGCGACGTCGTAGTCGAACGGCAGCTGCGCTCGCCGCAGCGTCTCGCCCAGCGCGGGCGCCGCGAGCTTACCGGTCACGAACAGGTATCGCTCGGCCATCGCGGCGCCCGCGTCGCCGGCCGTCCGGCGCCGAGGCCTAGCGGCCGCCCTTGCTGAACACGAACTTGTTCGGGGTGCCCTCGAGCGGGCTGTTGTCCTCCGGGCGCCACAGCACCGTGTCCTCGATCTGCCGCGCCACCGCAAAGTCCTTGTCGGTGATGCCGCCGGCGGCGTGGTTGCGCAGCTTGACCCACAGCTTGCCCCACGTCACCGCGAGGTCGGCGTGGTGGTAGGCAGCCTCGCACACGAAGCCGATGGCGTTGACGACCATCAGCGTCGTCGGCCAGCCGTCGGTGTTGTACTTGCGGCGGATCCAGTCGCCCTCGAGGTACCAGTCGTCGAGGCCGGCCTCCTTCAGCTTGGCCTCCACCTCGTCGGGCTCGTAGGTCGTGGGCTTGGCGCTTGTCTGCTCCATGGCAATCCCTCCTTCGGGGTCCGCGAGCGTCACCGCTGACTACAGCACGCCGCCGCCGCCGGCGCTACATGACGACGCCGCCGTTGACGTTGATCGCCTGTCCGGTGACGAACGCGGCCCCGAGCGATGCGAGGTAGAGCGCCGCCTCCGCCACGTCCTGGGGACGGCCCCAGCGCCCGAGCGGCGTGTCCTGCGCGACCGAGCGGCGAAAGTCGGGATCGGCCTGCTCGCCGAAGCTCGTCTCGATCCAGCCCGGGCACAGCACGTTGACGCGCACGTCGGGGGCCAGGCTGCGCGCGAGGCTCTTGCTGAAGGCCAGCACGCCGCCCTTGACGGCGGCGAACAGCTGCGGGTTCTCGCCGGCCATGCCGGTCGTCACGTGGTCCCAGCTCATGTTGACGATCGCGCCGCCGCCTTCCTGGTTGCGCATGAGCTCGCCGATCGCGTACGAGCACGCGATCGTGCCCTTGAGGTCGACCGCGAGCAGGACGTCGAGCTTGCGCTCCCACGCCCACGCCGCCGCCTCGCCGGTGAGCACGTCGGCGCCGGCGTTGTTGACCCACACGTCGATCCGGCCGAGCTCGTTGCGCGCCTCGGCGACGAGGCGCTCGCAGGCGTCGCGCGTCGCGAGGTCGGCCTGGCGGACAAGCGCACGCCCGCCGCGCGCCGCGATCGCGTCGGCGACCTCGCGCGCGCGCTCCGGCGAGGCGCGGTGCGTGAGCAGCACCACGGCTCCCTCGGCGGCACACGCCTCGGCGATCGCACGCCCGATCCCGCTGCTCGCGCCAGTCACGACCACGTGCCGGCCGTCCAGCCGGCCCGGACGGGCCGCTTCAGCCGATGGGTCCGACGTGACCGACTACGCCTCCGCGCCCGCCGCGAACGGATGCCGCGCCGTGGCCTCCGCCTCGATCACGGCGCTCACGCTGGGCTCGTTGTTCATGGCCCGGGCGATCGCCTCCTTCGTGGCCTGGTAGTTCCAGTCGAAGATCTTCTTGTCGTCCGTGGCCTCCCAGTGGATGAACACGCCGCAGACGATGCAGAGGTCGTCGATGTCGCCTTCGCTGATGACGCCCTCGCGGACCGAGTCGACGACGCCGCGGGCGACGGCCGCCTGGGCCGGCCCGAACATCTGCACCGCTTGGCCGGCGCCCTTGATCGTGACCTTGTTGGAGATCATCGTGTCGGGCTTGGCGGGGAGGTTGGGCGCCACCAGCGCGAGGAGGTTCGTGTGACCCTCCTTCTGGTTGACGAGGGCGTTCGCGAACGCTTCGCCGACCGGCCCGCTCTTCGAGCCGATCAGGACGTCGACGTGCGCAACATCGTTGCCCTCGCCGACCAGCGACTCTCCTACCAGCAACGTCGGGGCCATGACCCGTCCTCCCTATGGTTGTCGGTGTGCCTGATAAATCCGGGAACGGGCCGGCGACTCTAACCTCTGCGGCTGAGGAGGGTCAAGCGGGTAGGGCGCGGTCGCCCGCACATGCGGCCGCCGCGACCGTTCGTACCGCCGACAGCGTCGCCGGTGCCGCCCAGCTGGCCTGCGTGCTCGAGGTCAGCGCGGAGAAGCCGGGCAACATCACCCCCAGCCACGACTTCCACGACACGTCCTTCGAGGACATGCTACGCAGCGCGATCGCGGTCGGCCCCGAGCTGGCCCGCGCGGGGGAGCGCGGGGCGGGTGAGACGGCCCTCGCGGTCGTGGAGACGTCGCGCCGCGTCGCGCCGGCGAACACGAACCTCGGGATCGCGCTGCTGCTCGCGCCGCTGGCGAAGGCCGCGGTCGACGGCGG
>JBOGYU010000072.1:0-14042 GCA_050696935.1 Solirubrobacteraceae bacterium
GCGCAGCTCGCCCGCGAGCGACGTCCCGAGCCGGCGCGCGATCGCTGTCGGGCCGGCGTCGAGCTCGGAGATCCGCCAAGCGCGCTCATCGGTGGCCGCGCGCTCCTCGAGGAAGGCGGCGGCGGCAGCGACGACGGCCGTGGCCGCGTCGGCGCCCGGGACGGGCTCCGCAACGAGGTGGCCGCCGAGCACGAGCAGGTAGCTCTCCGCGTCGCGGGCGACCAGCGCGACGTCGGCCGGCTGGTCGAGCGCGAGTCCCGCGCCGTCGTCGACCACGAACAGGAACCGGCCCGGAAGCCGCGCCAGCGCCGGGTCGTTGCAGAGGCCGCGGTCGATCGCGGCCACCACCGCGTCGGTTCCGGCGCGTGACCGCGGATGCCGCCCGGCGACCGGGCTGGCGATCACGTTGCGCGCGCGATCGTACTCCGGCGAGGGCAGCAGCCCTGCCGCGCGCAGCAGTGCGGCGAGCGCATCGCCCGCATCCGCCGGCAGGCCTCGGAACTGAAGGTTGGCGCGCGAGGTGAGGTCGACGAGCCCGTTGCCCAGCGCGGCCGCGTCTGCGAGCGCACGAAGCTGGTCGGCGCCCAGGCGGCCGCCTGGCACTCGCACGCGCGCCAGCCACCCGTCCTGCGCCTCGTGGAGCGCGAGGCTGCCGGGGCAGCGGTCGACCGCGACGCGCGCCTCCGGTGTGCAGACCGCGCGGGCCATCACTCGCCAACGCCAGCCACGACCGCCCGCCGGGCGACTCGCCGCGGTATGACCGGCTTGCCGCTCATCACCCGCTGCGCGGCCGGCCCGAACACCAGGCCGATCGCGGTCCACAGCACCACCTGCATGCCCAGCGACGCCTCGCGGAAGCGCCACAGCGTCGTCGCCGGGAAGTCCCTCGGGACCTCGTGCACCGACGGCAGCGCCAACCCCGCCGCCACAACGATGGCCGTGAATGCGAGCCCGGCGCCCAGGTTCGCCGCGTGGGCATCCCAGCGCCGGGCGAGCACCGGGCGCACCCACGCCGCCACCACCGCGGCGAGCACCGAGACCGCGATCATCGTCACGTACAGCAGCGTCCGGCGGCCGATCGTGGAGGGGTCGCTCGCCCCCGGCGGGCTCGCCGGGTACTTCAGGAACGGCACCAGGTAGACGACCACGAACGCCGCCGCTGCGAGCCCGTACGCCGTCATCTGCGGCCCGGCGCGGGCGACCCGCCCGTACGCGACCGCGAATACCAGCGCGAAGATGCCGCCCAGTGCGAGGCCGTAGACGAGCGCCGCCGTCAGCAGCCCGGCGCTTCTCTGCAGGCCGCGCGAGACCGGCGCCGGCGCCTCATGCTGGACGCCCGTCGTCGCCTCCGTCCGCTGGTGCGCGTCCTCGTACGCGATCGCCCGGTCGATCGCCGGCTCGCCCGCAAGCGATACGAAGCCGGTGGCCAGCAGCCCCCCGCACGCTCCCGCGGCCAGGCCGCAGATCAGCAGCTTGCGCAGCATGCCGCCACCGGGCTAGTGGCAGGGGAAGGCGAGCAGGTGCCGCCCGTCGTGCACGAACTCGTGAACCAAGTTCCCGGCCGCGAGCGCCGACGCGCCCTGCTCGACGCCGACGAAATAGACGAGCATCAGCAGGGCGAGTCCGAACAGGGCCCACGGCCAGATCTCACGCAGCGAGATGACTGACGAATAAACGGCCCCGGGCAGCGGCGCGCTCGAGGCGACGACGTCCGACATGGCAAACCTCCTGGGGATGACGCGTCCCCGATGACGGTGTCAGCGATGGCCCGAAGTCCTGGCTCTCGGATCTCGACGAGACCCGATCACAGTGGCGCGACCGCGCCGGACTCTCACCGGCTTCCACGCGCCATCGCCCGGTGGCGCGGCAGTCTAACCAGCGGGGAGCCGCGCCGCATCTCGGCCACCGCGACCGGGTCGATGTCGTCTCGCAGTGAGCCGACGCCACCAACGGCGCACCATCGGGCCGCGTAGTGAGCGACCCATCGCCGGCAGGGACGCCCGTGCAGGCGAGCCACCTCGTAGGTCGGAACCCCCGCGCCCGAGGCGCGGTAGCTTCCAAGAGCACCGCACACCGGGGGGTCCCTGTCCGAGGGGCTGAGAGGGCGCTTCCTAGCACCGACCCGCCGAACCTGATCTGGGTCATGCCAGCGAAGGGAGATCACGATGACGCGACCGACCGCTGACTCGCCGGGCCGCAAGCTGCTCGGCGATCTCCGCCGCGAGCTCTCAGAAGTCGAGGAGCAGATCCGCTCGCACCGCTTCCTCGCCGCGCTCGACGACGGGCGCGTGCCGGGCGAGCGCCTCGCCGCCTTCGCCGGCGAGCAGCACGCGATCATCTCGAGCGACCGCCGCAGCTTCGCGCTGCTTGCATCGCGCTTCCCCGAGCCGCCCGCCGGCGACCTCTTCCTCTCGCTCGCCGAGGGCGAGGGGCGGGCGCTCGAGCTGCTGCGCGCCTTCGCCGCGGCCGTGGGGACAGACGAGGAGGCGCTGCGCGCCCACGAGCCCGCACCCGGCGCCCAGGCGTACCCTGCGTTCGTCGCCTGGCTTGCGCTCAACGGCTCGCGCAGCGACGTGAGCCTCGCGCTGCTCGCCAACCTCGCCGCCTGGGGCGCCAACTGCGCCCAAGTCGCCAAGGCCCTGCGGAGCCGCTACGGGCTCGAGGAGGAGGCGGTCGCGTTCTTCACGTTCTTCGCCGAGCCGCCCCCGGACTCCGAGCAGCGCCTCTTGGCGGTGCTCGACGAGGGCCTCGGCGACGGGGATTCACCGGTGCGAGGGCGCCGCGCCGCGCGGCTGCTCCAAGCCTACGAGCTGCTCTTCTGGGACACGCTCGCGGAGGAGATCGCGTGATCAAGCCGCGGCCTTTCAGCCAGGCCCTCTGGTCGGAGATCGAGGCCACCTATGCGGCGATCCTCGAGCACCCGTTCATCGCCGGGCTCACCGACGGCACGCTCAAGCGCGACGCCTTCCGCTTCTACGTCGTCCAGGACGCCCACTACCTACACGAGTACGCGCGGGCGTTCTCGGTAGCCGCCGCCCGCGCGCCGAGCGAGCCCGACATCGCGATGTTCGCCCAACACGCCGCCGGGGCGATCAAGGTCGAGCGCTCGCTGCACGAGAGCTTCTTCCGCGACTTCGGCCTCAGCGACGAAGAGGTCGCCGCCACGCCTGTGGCGCCGACGAACCTCGCCTACACCAGCTACCTGCTCGCCGTCGCCTACGGCGGCTCGTTCCCCGAGGCGCTCGAGGCGCTCCTGCCCTGCTACTGGATCTACTGGGAGGTGGGCAAGGAGCGCTCGCCCGGGGCTCGCCCGATCCGCTCTACCGGCGCTGGATCGAGACCTACGGCAGCTACGAGTTCGCCGCCATCGTCCGCGCCGTCCTCTCGCTCACCGACCGCCTCGGCCCCGAGCTCAACCCAGGCGAGCGCGAGCGGGTCGCCGAGCGCTTCGTGACGACGGCCCGGTACGAGTGATGTTCTGGAAAATGGGCTCCGCCGGGAGCGCTGGCCCATCGGCGAGCAGACGGCGACGCGGTAGTTGTCGGCGCCCTCGGACGGTTCAGGCACTCGAGGCCAAGAGTGCCTGAATCCAAGGGGAATCCGCGGATATCCACCGACATCCGCGCTAGACTGGCGTCTCGCCGCAGCCCCAAAGAGCCCTGCAAATCCGCCTCTTTTTGCAGCGCTCCGGGAGTGTGAGCCCCTGGATCGCACCCAGGAGGTCGGGGGTTCGAGTCCCCCTAGCTCCATCGGCCCGGATTCCGCTGTAGAGCGTCGAATCCGGGCTTTCGCGTTCGTGGGACGTGGCCGCCGTCGCGCGCGGCGGGGAACTCAGAGGGAACATGATGCTCCCCCATCGACCAGTAGGCGCACGCATGCCGAAGGTTGTCGAGACGCCCGGTCCTACCGCGTTGGGGTAGCGAGGCGCTGGTCACCGAAGCGGCGGTGAATGGTCTGCGGTGCCGGGCGGTCTAGGCGGTCCCGGGGGATGCGCTCCTCGTGTCGATCGCGTGATCCCCGAGCCAATCCGCCCGCGCAACCCGGCGAGCGCGCCCGACGCCGAGCCGGGTAGGCACGAAGGGGCGTTGAGTCATGCGCGAACGACACTCTCCACGCGTGTGCCGTCACTTCCAGCCGCCGACGCCAGGAGGACACGTGTTGGCTACCAGGGACCAAGCGGTGTTCGATCTGGTACCTAAACGCGGTACAGGAACGTGTACGCCGCAGATCGACCGCTCTGGACCCAGTCCGCGAGGCAGTAGCGGCACGTGCTTCCGTCGTCGGCAGGCGCATCGATTGTCTTCGGCGGGCGGCCCTCGACGATCTCAGCCTCGATCCTGCCGCCTTTCAGAGGCCCGTCCTCGAGCATCGCGGTGATGGTCGGCCCGGACTCGGCGATGCGTGTCGCTTCGGAGGGATCCTCGAAATCGGGCACAGCGGACAATCCTCGGGTCGAGACGATGCCTCGGTCGAGCGTACTCCTCGACGAGCCCTACAGGCTCTCGCGGAGCGCCCGGGCCACGGCGTCGCCGGCCGTGCGCACCCCGAGCTTGGCTTCCAGGCGCGCGAGCCGCTCGCGGACCGCATGAAGACTCAGGAACAGCTCCCACGCGAGCTCGGCCTCGCCCTCGATGACACTGGCCGCACGCAGTACCTCGGTCTCGCGGGCCGTTAGACCGAGCCGCTCGAGAGCGTCCGGGCGGAACCTCGCCACGGTCTCCTCGAGCAGCAGTGCGTGCGGATCGCCGGGGAGCAGGCAGACGGCGAGGCGCCGGCCGTCGCGCTCGCTCACCAACGGCGGGCGCGGCGGCAGTGCGAGCCACTCGGCGACCGGTCGGGGCAGCCGACCGGGATGTTCCGCCACACCGAAATGCTCCGCCAACCAACGCCCGGCGTCGGTGCTGGAGAGCTCGATCTCGCCGTCGCGATCGAGCAGTATCACCGCGGTCCCGGGCGGAGGATCGTCAGCGAGCGCGCGGACGAGGCGCCCGTGCGCCTGCGTGGCCCGCAGCGCACCCTCAAGCCCTGGGCGGGCGAGGTCGAGCACGTCGCGGTCTCGCTCGGAGAACTCGCGTTCGGTGCGGCCGAGCCCGGCAACGACCGCCTCGCCGCGACCAGTGCGCACGCCGATCGCGATCTCGTACTCCACGCCCGCGGCGTGCAGGAGGTCGCCGTAGAGCTCGCCGCGCGTGAGGGCGCCGGGCTCCACGACCTCCGACAACCGCACGGCCGGGCGCCGGCGGGCCGCGTGCGCCGCGAGCAGCGGATGGTCGCCCGCGTGCTGCACGACCGCCTCGAAGGCGCCAGAGGGCTCTGCTCCGGCCGGGGTCGCCAAGTGATCGACGGCGCCCGTGGCGAGCTCGACCCGATCCCAGGTCAGGACATCCGCGGGAACGAGCTCGGCGAGCGCGGGAAGCGCGCGACGTCGCAGCTCGGCCTCAGTCCGGGCCCCCACGATCGAGCGGGCGAACCCGTACGCGGCGCCCACGTCGGTGTCGGCGAGCCAGGGCATGGCGACGCCTGTGACGATACACCCGCTCCGCGGCCGTCATCACTTCTCACCGCCACCCTTCGGCTGCTCCCTGGGCTTGGGTCTCCGGTGGTCCGTCGAGTAGAACCCGGTGCCCTTGTAGCGCGGGGCGAACGGCTGAAGCACACGCTCGACCTTCTGCCCGGTCGTCGGGCAGCTGACCAGGCCGTCCTCGGTGATCCGCTGCTCGATCTCGAACGTCGAGCCGTCCTGGCGGCGGTAGACGTACACGGGCACGGCCAGCCGAGATTCTCCTACGCTGGGCCGGCACAAGCGCTCGGGCCGTCACCTCTTCTTCCTTGGCGCGGCCATCCGGTGTTCCGGGTGGCAATCCCGAGCACCAACCCCGGCAGGACCCACGACGGCTGCGCGGTCCACGCCACGACCGAGGAGCGGACGTGCCAAGCGTGATCGTGGTGGCCGAGTCCGACACGGACGAGCCCGGCGCGTTCAGCCACGGTCGCCGGTCGTTCGAGTTCAAAGAGCGCCTGACGTGACCCGCACCGGGCCAGCGACCTCGACCGGCCGCCGCCGCCCATTTCGAGCGCGAGCCCTGCTGCTCGCGGCGTAGCTGCTCCGCCCATACACGGGACCGGCCCCGCAGTCGATCCCGTTTGCCTAAGGTGCGTCGCCTCGTCGCGCTAGGCGCGTGTCGGCGTAGAACCGCTCTCAGCCCAGAATTGTTGGCCGCAGGGCCAGCCTCGAACTCCACCTACTCCCTCAATACGGTCGGCGCGAGCGAGTTTCGCGCCTCGCTCGCGCCGGATCCTCACAGGGCGACCGAGATGTTCGACGCCGGGACCGTGGAGATGAAGCTCAAGGTCGTGCTGGTGCCAGTCCGGGACGTCGTGAGCGAGGTCTTCCAGCGGGGTGGAAGACCCCGCCTCGGGACGAGGCAGTGGCGTCACGCTGAGATACTTGCTCCTGAGCCAAGACCACAGAGGAGGAAAACGAGACCTTGCCCATCGCCCTGAACGTGTTCGCGGTCAGCACAGGTGTCGTCGTGATCGTCGTCGCGATCGCGGTCGTGCTCGTGGTGCTGTTGGTGACCGCGTCGATGCGTGGACGGCAGAAGCGCGGGGACAAGCGGCGCGACGCGACTCGGCGCGACCTGGATGAAGCTCACGAGCGAGCGGGCCGCGCGGAGCGGGATCGCGATACGGCCCAAGGGCGGACCGAGCGGCGAACCGATCCAGACCGGTAGCGGCCAGGGGCGCGGCCCCGGCGGCGCTACGTCGTGCGAGCGCGCGGCCTTCGAGACGCCCGTCCTTCCCCGTCCGGTCTCGGTGTGCCGGCCTACGCGTTCACCGCGGAGGCGACTTCTTCGGCTCGCAGATGACCGCCTCGCGCTGCGCGAGCTCGGCGTCCTCGCCCGCCCACTTGAGGCGCTCGACGAGCTGTGCTGCGAAGTGAGCGTCGTCAAGCTGCGCCGTCATCATGCGTTCGGTGAGGAAGACCGTGGCGTGGCCTCCGTTGGGGGTGTCTGCGACGACCATGATGTTGGGCATTGCTTTCCTCCCATGCGTTGAGGCGGTGGCGTGCACGCCGCGCTTGGTCCGGCGCAACGCGGCGGGCGAGGATCTCCGCCGCGCCCGCTGCATGGAGAAGGCCCGCGTGTGCGGGCCCTCTCGGTGCGAATGACTGGCTTGGCAGGCGGTTAGGCCTGGACGAGCTCGGACGTCTTGTGAACGACGACGTCGCCGCTCGTGATCTGCGGCGGGTTCGGGAGCGCCGTCTCGAGCTTCTGCTCGCGCAGCCAGCTGCCGGCGATGCGGGTCGACTCGTCGGCCTGCGCCGCGGTGTCGAAGAAGCTGACGGACGTCATGACGCCGTCACCGGCGTCGATGACGGAGTAGCCGCTGAAACCCGGGAGGTCCTTCAGGGCCGGCAGGAGGTTCTCGTCGACGTTCTTGAGGACCTCGCTCTTGCGGCTCTTGTCGATCGACTCGTAGCGTCGGATGGTGGCATGCATGGGGGTACTCGTTTCTCTAGCGTGGAGGTCTCGGTTGAGTCCTCCGGTACGCCCGGCCCGTGAGTGACAGTCGAGGAACTCGCGGGTTCGTCGATGTCGGCAGGGGGTCTGGGCGCTTGCCGTGACCCTAGCAGCTTCTGCACAACGGTGGATTACTGGACTACGTTTCTCCACGTTATCGTTGTAACCGCAGCGATGTCTCCGTTCTCCGTCACCGTCGAGCACGTCCCGGACCGCGACCTCGGTCCGCTCCTGGCCCGACTCTCCGAGGCCGGCTTCGCGCAGCCGATCGTCAGTCATGTCGGCGCCGGCGGTCCCTCCGAGCGGGTCGGCGCTCCTGCTCGCCTTGGTTCGCCGGACCTGCCCCAGGACTGGCGGCTGCTGCACGAGCGGGAGGGCGAGTCGTATCGGTGGCCGAAACGGCGCGACGGCTACGCGCCCTATCGCGTGTTCATCGGCACGACGCGCACCGAGGGTGCTGTGCAGATCGGACTCGGTGAGACGATCCGCGAGAACGCCTGGGGGCGGGACCGCAAGTACGTCGTCGCGTTCCTCAGTGGCGGCTCGCCGCAGCATCCTCTCGTCGAGTTCGTCGCCGCCGACGACTTCGACGACACGCGCGAGCTCGTCGCGGTCGTTCGCGGCAGCGACGGAGGGCGCCGCATGTACGGGATCGGCGACAAGCTGCCGGCGGTCTACGCCCAGCGCTTCCGAACCCAGATCTACAACGAGCGCGTCGCCCATCCGGGCGCCTGGAACAAGGTCGTCATCGTCGCCCGCGAGGACGACGACCACACGATGCTCAACCACGCACTGATCCAGAGCCGGCGGCGCTACCGGACATAGGTGCCGCAACCGATGACGTGGCGCGCGCGGAACGATTCCCAGCGTCAGGCCTGGCCGCCGGCCGAGCCGAGCGGTGTCATCGGCGTTGTGATCGGGCGTGGGTCAGTCGCGCCTTTGCTGCCTCCCATATCCGCCCGAGTTCGCGAAGCCGCGCGGGGCTGGTCGGCCTCGAGCTGTAGGAGCGAGCTCGGTAGAGGGCGAGGCGCTCGCGGTGATAGCGCTCCTCGGCCTCGAGCTGGCCCAGATCGGGAGGCGCGATCGTCTCCGGCCGGGCCGGTGCGACGCGCGGCTCGACGTGCTCGGGCGCCGGCTGCGCGCGCTGGTTCGGGGGTGCGGAGGAGTCGGGAGAGCGCCGTCTCAACGCACGCAGGCGACGGCCGAAGCCGAAGAGCTTCGAGACGCCAGCCGGAGCACGGGTTCGTAGCGGCCTGCGCATCACGCTCTCAGCCTAATGTCCCGGCGGGCGCGCCGCCGAAGCCGTGGGCGGGACGTGCGCCGACCCAGGCGTCGATCCCCGACGCGACGCTGATCGAGGTCCTCGCCGCGCGCCACGGCGCCTCGTCGCTACGCTCGGCCCGCGATGCTCATCGATCGCGTGCTGCCCGACTTCGACGCGACGCGGATCGAGCACCGGGTCGTCGCGGCCCGGGTATCGGACGCCTACGCGGCGGCCGTCGGACTCGACTTCGTCGATGCTATTCGCCAGAGCCAGGCGCTGCGTGCCCTGCTGGCGCTTCGCGCCCAGACGGAACGCATCGCCTCGGTGCTCCGACGGTCAGGTCCGGCGGTCAAAGCGGTCGGGCCAGAGGCGTTGCGGCTCGCTGACCTTCCGGAGTGGGGGGAGTGGGTTCGGCTCGGCGCGGACCCGCCGAACGAGATCGTGTTTGGGGTGGTCGGGCGGTTCTGGTCCGGCGAGACCGTGTGGGAGCGGATCGACGCCTCGGACTTCGGCACGTTCGCCCGCCCCGGGTACGCAAAGATCGCGTGCAACTTCTCCTTTCGTCCGTACGGCGAGGCACGAACGCTCGTGAGCTACGAGGCGCGTGCGCGCGCGACCGACGCGGCGGCGCGACGGGCGTTCTGGCGCTACTGGCGGGTGTCCTCGCCGTTCGTCGGCAGGGTGATGCGGACCCAGCTCGCAGTCGTCGAACGCGCGGCGGCGCGCTCGACCACGCGCGGTCTTGCCTGACCATCCAGCCTGGATCGCACCCCAGGAGGTCGGGGTTCGAGTCCCCCTAGCTCCATCGGCCCGAATTCCGCAGCAGTGCGTGGGATCCGGGCTTTCGTTGTTCTCCACCGACCGCGTTTGCCGGCCCGACGGGGAACTGAGAGGGAACAGAGGCCTCGAGCCCCGCGGCTTGGGATCTCGACGCGGTGAGAACGCCGTTTGATTCGGGCCATGAGGCGCGTTTTCCGGCTCTCCCCGGCTCCCGCGTGGCACCCTAGTCGCGCGATGACGGACCGCGACGACGAGCAGGCCCCGCAGAGCGCCGGCGAGGAGCCCGCTGGCGAGGCACGGGCGGCAGAGGGGCCGGCGTGGATGCCACCGCCCGATCCGACGCCACCCGCACCAAAGTGGCTCAACGGGCGCGCTTTCCCTGCGGTCTGGCGCGACACCCTGCCATTCACCATCGGCAGGCTAATCGCTGCACAGCAGCGGTTCCCGCACATGATGCCTGGAGAGCGGTGGGACCTCGACCCTGAGCCCGACACCGACGCTGACGTGGAGCAGGCCATCGCGGCCAAGCTCCATCTTGGGCTCCGGACAATGGTCATTCTGGCAGAGGCGCAGCTGGTCGTCGTCGAGCCGAACGACGTGGATCCCATCCCGGCCTGGGACAGGACCGAGCAGGTCGCTGAGTACGCCGCGGAGGCCCGGCTGCCGTGCTCGCCGATGATCTTCGACTTGGAGAGCACCGACGGGCGGCCGGTGAGCTGGGCGGCTCCCTCGTGGCCGCTCGAGTTTGACCTGCGCGGTGCTCTTGTTTGGGAGCGAGAAGGGATGCTGTGCGTCGTGCCGTACGGCTCCGTCGGCGGCAAGCATCCGTGGGGCGGCACGGACTATCAGGCGTGGGCGCGCTGGGTATTCCTGCAGCAGAACCAGACGACGTGGCCGGCACCAGGCCCCGGCGACTGCATCGTGCGCGCGAACGGGGAGGTCGCGTCGTGGGTCGATCTGGAGGCAGCATCGATCTGCGCCCACCAGGCGAGCATCGCCTACAACCTGACGCAGCGCGTCATGCGACTGTTGTGGGCGATGGAGTTCTTGGGCATCGAGCTCCTGCCGCTCAAGCTGCCCCGGCCCGAGCGGCGACGCGCGCAACGTGCGGGGCAAGCAATCGGTCTCGTGTCGGTGGGGTTGCCACGGGCAGCGCAAGGCGTCGAAGCTGCCGCGGACGACGGGGTAGATGATTTCGGCGCGGAGGAGCCATGCCCGTTACCGGGAACGCACTCGCGGCTCAATCAGGCGCATGCGCTGTGGCACGAAGCGCTCGACGCCTACGATGACCCCGAGGGCTTCGTCACGAAGCTCAACGCTCTGATTGAGGCGCTGCGGAACGTGACCTTCGTGCTGCAGAAGGAGCTCGGAAATCTCTCGGACCAGCGCGAGGACTGGTATCCGGCATGGCAGGACCGCCTGAAGAGCGACGCGCGACTGAAGTGGCTGATCGAGGCGCGCAACCTCGTTGTCCATCAGGGTGGCCTCGAGACGCACTCCAAGGCGCGGGCGCAGATCGTCGGCGAGCTGTTTGAGGGACGCGCCGTCGATGTCGGTATCTCGCCGGTAGCGCCCGCGCACGCAGTGGTGCGAGAGCTGATGCTCTCTGCTCTCGACGATCGCGTCCGCCGGGAAGGGACGCTGGTGATCGAGCGTCGGTGGGTTGTCGATGAGTTCCCCAACGACGAGCTGTTGGAGCTGCTGGCCCACTGCTTTGCCGTGCTGTCGGAGCTCGTCGCCGACGGCCACGAAGAACTAGGCACGTCGATGGAGGGCTGCCAGAAGACCGCGGACGCACCGTGTGAATACGCGACGGCGTTCGCCCGCTCGACCGGACGCCTTCCATGCATGTGGGCGGGCCGCGAGGCGCGGACGAGTCGCAGGAACCTCGACTCGGGCGCCCCGACCGGCGTCGCGATCCGCACCATAGCGCGACCGTCTCTGGACAGCGTGGCGATCCGCCAGCGCTACTCCCTCGGCTCGTTGGAGCCGGTGAGGGCGGACGGAGGCGTCTTCGAGCGGGCCGCGGCGCTCCATCGCCTGGGGCGTCAGATGCTCGTCGTCGACGGCGAGCACATAATGATCTCCTGGTTGCTGCGTGACGGACGGGTCCTATCCCAACAAACGCTTTGGCCCCGCGATCAGCGCGAGAAGTACCTCGTGATGGAGCGGCTCGCCGCAGAGGCGACCAGGCTAGGAGCGAACGAACTGATCATCACGGCCGAGGCGTGGGAGGCGCCATATTTCGAGCGCGACGATCCTCGGCATGACCTGCGCGCGGTCGAGCGCGAGGATCGGACAGAAACGCTACTTACGCACGCCGTGCGGCGCGATGGCCAGGCGCGCACCTGGAGTTCGCGTATGCACCGCGAGGCGGAGAGTCTGCGGCTCGACGAGGTCATCGAGGTCGAGGGGTACATTCCGCCCCTCCTGCGCCCGCTGATCGACGCCTGGGCTGAGTGGCGCGATGCAGACTCCACCGAGTAGCCGCCGCCGGTAGCTGTTCGTCGCCGATTGCGGCATGCCATGGGCGAGCCACTACGAGGGCGGAGCGGCGGCCCGGGCTGCCCGAATCGCTGCTTCGGCGTCGAGTCGCGGCTGGCCGTCTAGTTCGTCGATGACGTGCCCGTAGCGACCTAGTAGGCGGGTAGCGACCACGGCTCGCCGTCGTGGCCCGGAAAGACGAGGGAGCGATCGGGCGCGTCGCCACGCCAGCGGGCAAGGTCGTCATGTAGCGGCGCGAGGAGTCGGACGGTTCGGTGGTGGCGGGTCTTCGTGTCGTCCGCCTCTTCGAGCGAGAGCGCCCGCTGGACCAGCAGCGTTTTCTCGCGCACGTCCCGCCAGGTCAGCGCAAGCGCTTCGCTCGGGCGCAGACCGGCGTAGGCGAGCACCGAGATCACCGTGGCATCGCGGAGCGAGGCGGCGGCTCGCATGCGTTCGATCGTGACCGGCGCGAGCGGCCGCACCTCCTCGCGCCGCGGTCGGCGCGCGCGCGTCGTACAAGACGAACGGGGTTGACGGCGATGTGCTCGGCCTCGAAAGCGCGTTGCAGCACGCTGCCGAGCATGTCGAGCGCGTGACGCACCGCAAACCGGCCCGGCGCCAGCGGCGAGCCGGTCGGCCTGCCAGCGGGCGATTCGCTCCGGCCGAAGCTCTCGCAGAGCGATGTGGCCAAGGTCCGGGGAGATGTGGTGGTCGTAGAGGTTCGCGTAGTGCTGGCGCGTCTTGGCGGCGAGCGTCACGGCATAGGTCGGCGCCCAGACGGCGGTCACGAACTCGTCGAGTGTCTGACGGCCGGCGTCCAGTGCGGCGAGCCCGCCGAGTTGGCGCCGCCGCGTGACCTCGGCGTCGAAGTGCTCGGCGTCCCGCTTGCGGTCGAATGTCCGCGAGCGGTTCCGTCCCGCATCGCGGTACCGGACGCTCCACTTCGTGCCCTTGCGGTGGATGCTCAACAACCGTCATAGCGGCGGACGGGCGGAATTCGCCCCGAGTCGAGAAGGGCGAGTGCGGCCCTGAGCGGGGCGCGACCGTTGGATCGGCCCAGCCGCCGGTCGCTCGGGACGCCGTCGTCTGCCCGCGCCCACGCGCGTACGGCGTCGGTCGAGATAATCCACCGGCCCCCGCGCTTGGCCGCCTCGAGTTCGCCGCGCGCGATCGCGCCTCGGATCGCTCGGGCCGACATGTTCAGCGTCGATGCCAGCGACGCCACGGTGTATGCCGGCGGGCTGAGCGTCGTCGCTGGAGGATCGTCCGGCTCGACAAGCTCGCGGAGCCGCGATACGGCGGCTGGACTCGCCGCCAGCAGCTCGACGAGAGCGGCGGCCAAGACGTGATCGTCGCTTCGCTGCGTCACGGACCGAACTCCCAGCCTCGGTCGAGATTCCGTCGCCGCGCGCGGCGGGCCGCGCGCTCTGCCGAGCGCTCACCTCGATCCGGCCGACTCCGGGCAAGCTCCGCCTCCAGCTTGGATTTCCGGGCTCTGAGGTCCTCGACGTCGCGTCGGGCCGCTCGCTCCGAGGCGACGGCGTGCTCGAGGATGCGGCGGCGACCCGGGAGCCATCCGGCCCGCTTCTCAGCCTGGTGCCTCCGCTCCTCGACTGCACGCTCCAGTCGCCAGCGTGCCTGCGATAGGTCCGAGCTGACCCGCCCGAGCTCAAGCCGCATCTCGCCGCGTTCCGGCCCGGAGTCGAGGGCGAGCGGTTGCGCACCACTCCTCCGCAGCGCCTGCGCCACGCGGTCAACAGCGGAGAGGCGGTACTCGGCAGGCTCGCGTAGGGCGTACTCCTCACGCTCCCTCGAGGCCTCCTCCGAGACGTAGAGGAAGTTCGCCTCGCGCCCCCGGGTCAGGGCGGATCGCGGTAGGGACCGCCGTTGCTGACGGCCCCCCGCGCAGATCCCAGCGTGCACTGCTAGCGCACTGGGCTCCTCCCTTGGGTGCGGGCGTCGAAGCGCTCGTCGGGCCAGGGATGCATGAT
>JBOGYU010000073.1:0-14016 GCA_050696935.1 Solirubrobacteraceae bacterium
GTTCTGAGGGGGGCCGGACGCAGCAATGCGTCCGGCCTACCCGTCCAAGGCGGTCGCGCCGGACTTGACCGCCGACGCGCCCGCTCGCGTCTGAACGCGGGAGCGGCTGGTGTCCGTTTGACGCCCCCTCACCGGGCATTTCATCGGGCGGGTCTTGCGGGACACTTCACGCGCTGCGGCGGCCAGGTGTCCGTCCGGTGTGGGAGAAGTGCGACAAGGGTTCGGCATGGGAGACAAGCCGAGAGGGCCGAGAGTTCGGCTACGCTCTTCCGGTGGCTGTGACACGGATCGTCGCCTACGCCGGCGGGAATGAACTCGCGGCGTCGCGCGACTTCTACGTCGAGGTTCTCGGGATGCGGGTGGCCATGGAAGATCCGGTGCTTGACCTCCAATCGCCCGACGACCCCGCGGCCGAGCTCATCATTGGCGCCCAGGAGATGCAGGACCCGCAGCCGAGCTTCGGCGTCGACGTCGGTGAACCCGCGGCAGTCGACGCCGCGCACGCCGAGGCCGTCAGACGCGAGCTGCGAGTCGTCTACCCGCTCACCGACGAGCCGTGGGGCGTCCGCCGCTTCTTCGTCGAAGACCCTGGTGGCACGATCGTCAACGTGCTCGCGCACATCACCTGAACTCGACAACCGAGCGTCTACCCCGGCGTCCCGGCGCAGCATGGTCTAGCGATACTCATGGTGCCTCCGATGGCTCGCGGGCGCGCGCCTTGCGCGGCCCTGGCCAGGCGACGCGCCTTCTTCGAAGGCAACCTTGTAACCGTCATCGCCCGCCGCGGCAACGGGGCGGCTCATGCGGCCTCGCGGTTGTCCTCGAGTGTGGATCGACCACACTCGCGCAGGCGCGCACAACGTGCTCTTGGCGGTCCTCGCCCGAGGCGAGGGAGATCGGCGTCGTCTTGACCGACGCGTGGCCCAGGAACGCGCGCATGTCGGCGACCGTGGCCCCCGCCCGCAGCAGCTCGGTGGCGCGGGTGTGCCGCAGCGCGTGTGGGTGGCGCAGCTCGTCGGGGAGTTCGGCCGCGGCGCCGAGGCTCTTCATCAGGTCGGCCAGGACGCCCGAGGCGCAGCGGCTGCCCGGGCGGGTGTAGCCCGTGACGACCGGACGACGACCGTGGAGGCGACGACGATCGCGGCGACGACGACTGACACGCCGGTGGCGGCGGGGTCCGGCACAGCCGGACCCGGCCTCCCGCGCTAAGCCCGGCCGGCGGGCACCGTCGCGTCCAGCCACTCCTCGAAGGTCGGGCCGGCGAGCTTGGCGTCCGGTCCGGGCAGGGCGGCCCCGTTCGCGTAGCGCTCGCTGTCGGGGTCGGAGGGATCGCTCCGCTCCTCGATCCGCAGGCTCTCGCCGCGACGCGCGGCCAACAGGCGCGCCACCTCGACGAGACGCTCCTCGCGCGGGCCGGCGACCTCCGTGGTCTCGGCCGCATCGAACTCGGGGTCTGGAGCGGTGGCAAGTTCGACCAGCGCCTCCGCGACCGTCCGCGCCGACACCAGCTGCGTGCGCATCTTCCAGATGTAGCTCACGTCGCCCTGCGTGCCCCACCGCATGAGCTCTTCCACGAACTCGTGGAACTGGGCCGCGCGCACGACGCGCGCCGGGATCGGCCCCGCCAGGGCGGCGTGCTCGTGCGCGACCTTGGCGACGTTGTAGCCGCCCGCGAACTCGTCGATCCCGATGATCGACACGACGACCAGCCGCCGCACGCCGGCCCGCTCACCGGCCTCCTGCAGGTTGCGGGTGGCGGTCGTGAAGAACTCCGTCGCGGCCTGCTGATCGGGCGAGGGCCCGGTGGCGACGTCGATGATCGTTTCGACACCAGTCAGGGCCTGGTCCAGCCCCTCGCCCGTGATCACGTCGACGCCCTGCGAGCGCGAGATGGGGACGACGTCATAGCCGCGTGACTCGAGGATGTCGACGACCGGCCGGCCGACTCGCCCGGTCGCTCCCGCCACTGCGATCTTGGTGCTCCGCTGCATCTCTGTCTCCTTAGAGTGGATTGCGCCTCACTCCGGAGACACGCCGCGGCACCGAGATGTGACAGACGAACAGCCGACAGCCGAATTCAAGGAGCAGCGACCCCATCTGCGCGCGGTCGCCTACCGGATGCTCGGCTCCGTGTGCGAGGCCGACGACGCCGTTCAGGAGGCCTGGCTGCGCGCGAGCCGGGCGAACACGAGCGACGTCGAGGACATGTGCGCGTGGCTGACCACCGTCGTCGCTCGCGTGTCGCTGAACATGCTGCGCTCGCGCAGATCGAAACGGGAGGAGCCGCTCGGCGTGCACGTGCCCGAGCCGATCGTGAGCAGCGAGGACGGCCTCCAGCCGGAGCACGAGGCACTGCTCGCCGACTCGGTGGGGCTGACGCTCCTCGTCGTGCTCGAGACCCTGAACCCGGCCGAGCGGCTCGCGTACGTGCTGAACGACATGTTCGCGATGCCCTTCGACGACATCGCCCCGATCGTCGAGCGCTCGCCGGCGCCGACGCGCCAGCTGGCGAGCCGCGCCCGGCGGCGGGTGGAGGGCGAGGCTGCGGTCCCGGATCCCGATCTCGGCCGCCAGCGCGAGGTCGTGGGCGCGTTCACGGCGGCCTCGCGTGAGGGCAACTTCGAGAGGCTCGTCGCGGTCCTCCATCCGGACGTCGTCCTGCGCGCCAACATGGCGCTCGGCGTCTCCCGGCACGTGCGCGGCGCCGAGGCGGTCGCCCGCCAGGCGCGGATGTACCACACGTTGGATCGCTTCTCGCGGCCGGCGCTCGTGAACGGCACGGCCGGGATCGTGGTAGCCAGTGGCGAGCGGATCTACGCGGTGATGGGCTTCACCGTCGCGGACGGCAAGATCGTCGCGATCGACATCCTTGCGGACCCCCCGCGGCTCGAGCAGCTCGCTCTCGCCTGAGCGCTCGCTCGCTGTCGGGCGCACCGGTGAAGTGACACAGCTCGCGCAGGTCAAGCGGCACAGGCGCGAGCCCCGACGGCGCCCTGGACGCCGTGCCGTATGCGGATCCTCTAACGGAACACTCGCCGGCTCTCCCTAGCGGACGGATGCGGGCGTCCCAAGTGGCTCCGGGCAGGCTCTCGTAACGGACGATCAGCGGTCGTACGGCGTGAGGCGCTGACGACTCTCGCGTTCCCAAGAGGAAGCAGGGGTTTTGCGCGCAATCGATCCGCACTCTCGGACCTCGTCCGCAGCAGGAGCGAGGCGGGCGCCTCCGAGTGCTACTGCTTTGCCGGAGAGAGCACCACGGCGGGTGCCGGGTGTCTCGTTCGGGGATTCGCTCACGGGACACGGCGGGAGCTGCGTCCGAGAAGGAGTCTTCTCGGACGACAACCAGCTCGGCCGTGGCGCGTCCGCGCTTCAGGCGTTCTCAAACGTGTCGGACCATGTCCCGCGTGGCTGCCCTCACTGCGACACATCATTGGGCGGGGTCTAGGAGGAGCGGGCCGCTGCCGGGCGGGGGAGGCTCTGGACGGAGGAGGTGACCGCCGACGAGGTCGCCGACGTGGCGGCCTCGGCGAGGGCCGCCAGGAGGGCGGCGGTGGCGGGCGGGTCGGGCGGCTCGCCGTAGGTCGCGGCGTAGATGTGCCGCTTCGAGTCGGGCAGTTCGGTCGCGACGATGCCCTCGATGCGGTGGGCGCGCAGGGCCAGACCGGTCTGGGTCGCGACCCCGAGGCCGGCGGCGACCAGCGCCTGCATCACGACCATGTCGTCGGAGCTGTAGCCGATCCGCGGATCGAACCCGGCGTCGGCGCACACGGACAGCAGGTGGCTGCGGCAGCGCTCGCAGCCGGCGATCCACGTCGCGTCGCGCAGGGCGGCCAGTGACCGTTCCTGGCGCGGTGACAGGACGTAGACGGGATCGTCGAGCAGGTGATGGAGGCGGACCGCGGCCGGCTCGGGCTCGGTCTCGTCGTAGCGGAAGATGATCGCGACCTCGACCTTGCCGGTGCGCAGCAGCTCGATCGCTTCGGGCGGATGCGTGTCGGTCAGGCTGATCTGCAGGCTCGGATGCCGGCCGGCCAGCGCCGCCACCGCCGCTGGCACGAGCGATCCGATCGCTGAGGCGAAGGCGGCTAGGCGCACGCGGCCGGCGGTCAGCCCCACGTGGGCGGACAGCTCCGCGCCGGCGGCATCGATCCGTCCGATGATCTCGGCGGCGCGGTCGGCCAGCAGCTGCCCGGCCGGGGTGAGCCGGATCCCGCGGCCGACCCGCTGCAGCAGCTGCGCGCCGGTCTCGGACTCGAGCCGGGCGATGTGGTGGGTGACCGACGGCTGGGAGTAGTGCAGCTCCTTCGCCGCCGCGGTGACCGATCCATGGCGCGCGACGGCGTCGATGACGCGCAGCCGGTTGACGTGCAGCATGCATCAACTCTAGCTATGAGTCAGCACGAAAGTTGGCATTGGACGTATGAGGCGGTCGAGCGCAAGCTGAGGGCATGACCGCGACTCAGATCCGCCCCGCCGGCCGGCTGAGCCCACTCGTCGCCGGTATCCGCACCGCCGTAGAGAGCCATGCCGGCTGGGCGGAGACCGCGCAGCTCGTCGCCGACCAGCTGCGCCGGCACCTGCCCACCCCGGACGTGCTGACCGCCGCGCAGCGCCTCGGCTCACCCGACGACTACTGCGGCCACAACCTGTACGTCGAGCCGGACGGATCGTTCTCGATCGTCGCCCTGGTCTGGCGGCCCGGGCAGCTCACCCGGATCCACGACCACATGACCTGGTGCGTCTTCGGCGTCATCCAGGGCGTCGAGCACGAGGAGCTGTTCGACGCCGACTTGAACCTGGTCGGCCGCAACGAGAACCAGGTCGGCGACGTCAGCGGTTTCGCGCCGCCCGGCGACATCCACCGCGTGCGCAACACCAGCGAGACGACGGCGATCTCCATCCATATCTACGGTACCGACATCACCCGCATCGGCTCCAGCGCCCGCCGCTACTACGACTGACCTCGATCGAGACCGCAAGAGGAAACCAACTCCCCCCGATTACCGAAGGAGCAGCAGCCATGTCACTCGTCCGCGTCCAGAACTTCTCCATCTCACTCGACGGCTTCGGCACCGGTGAGGGTCAGAGCCACGACGCACATTTCGGTCACGCCGGGGATAGGCTGCACCAATGGTTGTTCACCACCCGGTGGTGGCAGCCCGGCGGTAGCGGCGGCGTCGACGACGTCTTCGCCCAGCAGCACGGTCCGGGGATCGGCGCCGAGATCATGGGTGCCGGGAAGTTCGGCCACCCCGGATGGCACGAGGACCCGGAGTGGAAGGGCGCGTGGGGTCCCAACCCGCCGTTCCACACACCGGTCTTCGTCCTCACCCATCACACGCGCCCGTCGATCGAGATGGAGGGCGGGACGACGTTCCACTTCATCGACGCTTCGCCTGCCGAGGCGCTCGAGACGGCCCGCGAGGCCGCGGACGGCAAGGACGTACGCATCGGCGGAGGGCCCACCGTGATCCGCGAATTCCTTGCTGCCGGGCTCGTCGACCACATGCACACCGTGGTGGTCCCGATCCTGCTCGGCCGGGGCGTGCGGCTCTGGGACGGACTGGAGGGTCTCGAGAAGGACTACGAGGTCGAGGCCACGTCCTCGCCCCGCGGAGTCACGCATGTGACGTTCACCCGTGCGGGTGTCTGATCTGAACCGCCTCGACCGAGAACCCAGGGCGCGGCCGCGTGGCTAGCTCCTCCCGACCCTCGGAAGCTCCCGCACACGGTGTGCGGGACCTTCCGAACCCAGAGATCGTATCCGTACGCCAGGGATCGGCTCGCGGCACGCCGCCCGTCGGTCGGCGGAACCCGCGCGACGTCCATCCCCTTGCTTCAGCTCGACGTCGAGACGTAGCATCGTGACGGGCCGGGGCTGCGGCAGGCGCTGGCGGCGTGCCGCGCCGGTGACACGCTGGTGGTCACGAAGCTCGATCGGCTGGCGCGGTCGCTGCCCGACGCGCGCGCAATCGCCGACGAGCTCGCCGCCCGTGAGGTCAAGCGGCGACGTGGCGCCTCGCGCCAAGCGCGTCGCTGCCGCGGCCGTTGTACCTGAGGACCTGGTCGGCCATCGCGAACGGCACGTGGCACTCCGATTCGTCGCCGCTCGCACGCAGCACCCTGGCCGTCTGCAGCTCCGATACGAAGCGCTCGACGAGCGTCGTCTTGCCGATGCCGGCCTCGCCCTCCACGAGCAGAAGTTGCGAATGCCCAGCCGATGCCTCGGCGAACGCATCGTTGAGCACCCGGAGCTCGGCCTGCCGGCCCACGAACACGGACGTCGCCGAGATCGCCACGGGAGCAACTCATACCACCACGGCATCGCACGACCACCCCACCGCGGTGCACGCGTAGGCGCGGCGCACCGCGGATTGGCCTTCGGACCTCAGAGCGAGTCCCGGCCGCAAGCGCTCAACGGCATGGCGGCCCTGGCCCGCCGCTCGTCGTCGCACGGTGCGAGATGAGGGAACGTCAGGGGCGCGGGACGTCGTCGCGCGCCGGCGCGGCCGGCTCGTGGTCGGGCGTGGCGGCCCAGCTGGCCAGGAGGTTGAGGGCCTCCTCGGAGCGGCTGCCGGGTTCGGCGGTGAAGATCGCCAGCCGTAGTCCCGTGTCGGCCGCGAGGTCCATGACCTCGTAGCCGAGCTCGAGGTCGCCGACGACGGGGTGGCGCAGCCGCTTGCTGCCGGTCTGGTGGTAGCGGACGTTGTGCGCCGCCCACCAGGTGCGGAACGCGTCGCTGCGGGTCGACAGCTCGCCGACGAGGTCGGACAGGGCGCGGTCGTAGGGGTTACGGCCGGCCATCGAGCGCAGCGCCGCGACGAGGTCCTTGGCCGTCTTCTCCCAGTCGACGAAGAACTCCTGAGCGGCGGGGTCGAGGAAGGTGAAGCGCGCGCCGTTGGGCGGCTGCTCGAGGCTCTCGAACAGCGGCGCGTACAGCGCGCGGCCGAGCTGGTTGGCGGCCACGTAGTCGCCGCGCGCGTTAGTCACGGTCGCCGGCGCGCCGATGCTGTCGAGGATGCGCTGTACGATCGGCCGCACGCGCTGCTGGACGGGGCGGCGGCGGTGCCGCGCGGAAACCGGTCCCGCCCGCCCGGCGGCGCGGGCGAGGTCGAACAGGTGGGCGCGCTCTGCGTCGTCGAGCCGCAGCGCATCGGCGAGCGCCTCGAGGACGCTGTCGGAGGCGCCGGTGGCGTTGCCGCGCTCCAAGCGCTTGTAGTACTCGACGCTCACGCCGGCCAGCGAGGCGACCTCCTCGCGGCGCAGCCCGGGCACGCGCCGCTGGCCGTAGGTCGGCAGGCCGGCCTGCTCGGGCGTGACCTTGGCCCGCCTGGAGGTCAGGAACTGCGAGAGCTCGTTTGCGGCGTCCACGCTTTGCACTGTACGCCGGGCCCGCCCGCCCAGGGGTGCCCTGTCAGTACCCCTCTGACAAGGCCTCTCAGGTCTCGCCGATCGGTGGAACAGTGAAGCCATCCCGCACGACTTCAAGGCGACAGAGGACACCACCGTGAGCACTGAGAACACCACCGGCCGCGTCGCGGTCATCACCGGCGCCTCGTCGGGCATCGGCGAGGCCACCGCCCGCGCGCTGGCGGCCGACGGCCATCCCGTCGCGCTGCTGGCCCGGCGCCTGGATCGCATCCAGGCGCTGGCCGACGAACTCGGCGACGGCGCCATCGCGATCCAGGCCGACGTCACCGACCGCGACTCGCTCGTCGCCGCCGCGCAGCGCGTCAAGGACGAGCTCGGCGATGCCGACGTCCTGGTCAACAACGCCGGCGTGATGCTGCTGGCGCCGTTCACCTCCGACCAGCGCGCCGAGCAGCGCCAGATGGTCGAGGTGAACCTGCTCGGCGCGATGACCGCGACCGAGGTCTTCCTGGACCAGCTTCGCGACGGCGGCGCCGACCTCATCAACATCTCGTCGGTCGCCGGGCGCGCCGCCCATGCGGGCGGCGCCGTCTACCACGCCACCAAGTGGGGCCTCAACGGCTGGTCGGAGGCGCTGCGCCAGGAGCTCCAGCCCGACGTTCGCGTCATCGTCATCGAGCCCGGCGCGGTCGCCACCGAGCTCACCGAGCACATCACCCACGGCGAGACCAAGCAGGGAGTCGAGCAGTTCTACGAGGCCACGGCCATCACCGCCGACGACATCGCCGAGATCATCGCTTTCGCCGTCTCGCGGCCGCGCAGCGTGTCGCTCAACGAGATCCTCGTCCGCCCCACCGGGCAGGCGCTGTGATGACCGAACGCCGGCAACAACCCGACACGAGAGGAACGAACCCGACCATGGCCCCCGCCACGACCCCGACCCTAAACCTGCACGACGGCGTCACGATGCCTGCCCTCGGCCTGGGCGTCTTCCAGAGCCCGCCCGAGGAGACGCTCACCGCCGTCGAGACGGCGCTGCGCGACGGCTACCGGCTGATCGACACCGCCGCCGCCTACGGCAACGAGCGCGAGGTCGGCGAGGGCATCCGCCACTCCGGCGTCGACCGCGGCGACGTCTTCATCACCACCAAGCTGTGGATCAGCGACTACGGCTACGACCGCGCCCTCGTCAGGCTTCGACGCCAGCCTGCGCCGGCTCGGCCTCGACCACGTCGACCTCTACCTGCTGCACCAGCCCCGTGCCGACCGACTTCGAGAAGACCATCGACGCCTACAAGGCCGCCGAGAAGATGCTCGCCGACGGCCGGGCGCGCGCGATCGGCGTCTCGAACTTCAACCCGCAGCACCTCCGGCAGCTGCTCGACCGCACCGACGTCGTGCCGGCGGTCAACCAGGTCGAGCTGCACCCGTACTTCACGCAGCCCGCGCTGCGCGAGGTGCACGCCGAGCTGGGCATCGTCACCCAGGCGTGGTCGCCGATCGGCGGCGTGCTCGTCTACACGCCCGGTAGCGACGAGGCCCGCGGGCCGCTGACCGACCCGGTCATCACCGACCTCGCGGCCAAGTACGGCAAGACCCCGGCGCAGGTCGTCCTGCGCTGGCACATCGAGCACGGCTTCAGCGCGATCCCCAAGTCGGTCAAGCCGCACCGCATCGCCGAGAACTTCGACGTCTTCGACTTCTCACTGAAGGCCGGTTGCGGCGATCGACGCGCTCGACACCGGTGTGCGCGGCGGCCCCGACCCCGAGACTCTGAACCGCGAGATGATCCCGCTCGTCGTCGACAACTCCTAGCCGGCCATCGAAGACCGCCCGTGACCGGCTTCCATTTCGAATACCACCGAGCGAAGCGGAGCCGAACGACATGTCGACGATGCTGGGCCGACGTTCCTTCCTTCGCCTCGCCGTGACGGGCGTCGCTGGGCGCGACGGTGGGCGCGCCGTTGAGCGCATGCGGCGCGGGGTCGCCGAGCGAACCTCGGTCCGACTCGGCGCGGTCCCCAAGGCGGCTCGCGACGCGCGAGGCAGGATCCTGCTTGCGTACTTCTCGCGCGCCGGCGAGAACTACTACTACGGCGGCCGCAGAAACCTCGAAGTCGGGAACACCGAGGTGCTGGCCGGCATGATCTGCGCCAGCCTCGCGTGCGACGTCCACCGCATCGAAGCCGTCGATCGCTACCCCGCCAATTACGAGCAGACGGTCGAGCGCAACGTCCGCGAGCAGGACGCGGACGCCCGGCCGGCCATCGCGAACCCACTGCCCCTCGATCGACCAGTGCGACACGGTGTTGCTGGGCAGCCCCGTCTGGAACGTCAGAGCACCGATGATCATGCTGACGTTTGCCGAGCGCTACGACTTCTCCGGCAAGACCGTCCTTCCGTTCACCACGCACGCCATGAGCGGTCTTGGGACGACCCCCGACGACTACAGGCGGGCTTGTAGCGGCGCACGCATCGGGCAGGGTCTCGCAGTTCGCGGCGAGGAGGTCCGAGGCGCCGGCGCGGCCGTCGACTCGTGGCTGCGCCGCACACGCTTGCTCAACGGCCGGACACGCGGAAGCTGAGCCGAAACCCGAGGAGAACCTCATGGAACACCGCATTCTGGGCCGCACCCGCGTCCAGGTCTCCAAGCTCTGCCTCGGCACGATGATGTTCGGCGCCTAGGGCAACCGCGAACACGACGACTCGATCCGCGTCATCCATCGCGCGTTGGATGCCGGGATCAACTTCGTCGACACCGCCGACATCTACTCCGCCGGCGAGTCGGAGGAAATCGTCGGCAAGGTCTTGAAGGGCCGCCGCGACGACGTCGTGCTGGCCACGAAGTTCTGGGGGGCGATGGGTGACGATCCCAACCGCCGCGGCGTCTCGCGCCGCTGGATCATCGCCGAGGTCGAGAACTCGCTGCGGCGCCTCGGCACCGACTGGATCGACCTCTACCAGATGCACCGTCCCGACCCGGACACCGACCTGGACGAGACCCTCGGGGCCCTCACCGACCTCGTCCACCAGGGCAAGGTCCGCTACATCGGCTCGTCCTCCTTCTCCGCCGGACAGATCGTGGAAGCGCAATGGGTGGCGCGTGAGCGCGGGCTGCAACGCTTCGTGACCGAGCAGCCGCCCTACTCGATCCTCGTGCGCGGCATCGAGCTCGACGTGCTGCCAACCGCCGGTCGGCACGGCATGGGCATCCTCACCTACAGCCCACTGGCCGGCGGATGGCTGTCCGGCCGCTGGAGCGCAGAGGCGACACCCACCTCGCCAGCGCGGCAGCTACTCGTCGCTCGGTTCGACATGTCACTGCCCGAGAACCAGCGCAAGCTCGAGGCAACCGAGGCGCTCGGCACGCTCGCCGAAGAGGCGGGCCTGTCGCTGATCGAGCTGGCGATCGCCTTCGTCGTCAACCACCCTGCGGTGACGTCGGCGATCATCGGCCCGCGGACGATGGAGCAGCTCGACAGCCAGCTGCCTGCCGCCGACGTCACGCTCGACGCCGCACTGCTCGATCGCATCGACGAGATCGTCGGGCCGGGCGTCAACCTCAACCCCGCCGACACGAGCTACGGCGAGCAGGTACTCGAGCCGACCCTTCGGCGGCGGTAGACCCTGCGCTCCGGCTGAGCAGCGGCGGCCGCCGCGAGGCTGCACGAGCTCGGCGGCCAGGCGTCGCAGTCGAACTCAAGCGACCACGACGGGGAACTTGTGGAGTCATCCGTTCGAGTCGGGTGCGAGATCGCCGGCGGAGAGCCAACATGCGCCGTTACGGCAGGATCCGTCGGCGAGCTTCTCGGAGACCGTCTCCTTTTCGTCTCCCGTTCAAAGCTCCGCCAACGCGCGCGCAGCACTGACCCGAAACCGGTAAATCTAGACGTGGCGCGGGATTTGGAGATGGCGAGACCCGGACTCGAACCGGGGACACCACGATTTTCAGTCGTGGGTCAGAATCCCTCGAACTGGTACGAAAGTCCTGCAACATGGCGGGTTCACGGCGGCTGCGGCCGTCGGCCCGATTCTCGCAAATTGCGGCTATTTCTCGCGGATTTGGGCACCGGCTCGCGTCCGAGTGCCCAATCGCCATGTGAGCCGTCGCCGCACGCCGGCCGCAAGCATCGCCGCGCCGGCGCCGACGAGCAGCGTTCCCGTGGGCCGCGCGATCGTGGGTGGCAGCCGCAGCGGCATCGTGCGCCGCCACGCCGCAGCGCCCAGCAAGGCTGCGTGCGCGGCGTAGGCGGCCCAGATCGCGCCGGCGCTCGAGCGTGTCACTGCTCCGGACTCGTCGAACTCTCGTGTCGTCCGACGCACGAGTAGGCCACTGCCGGCCGCGACCGAGCCTGCGGCGAGCGCCCAGCGCAGACGGTCACGTGACCGACGAGGTCCCGCCGGACCCGCGTGGCGTCGACGAATCCGCTGGGCGATCGCGCTCATGCAGAGGCTGGAGCCCGGAAGATCGCCCGCGCTGGCACGAGCGGGCGTCCTGCGGCGGCTGTCAGTACCAGCGGCCCGCGGGGCGGGCAGGCGTCGCCGCGGGAACTCCAGCGCGGATCTGGCGTGCTCGGCAACGGGATTGTCGGCACCTCCGATGCCGGTTGGCCGCTCGCTGTCTGGCGCAGTCGTCCTCGCACGCTGTGCCGCCGCCGGCGGTCACCCGCGCTGCCCGCGGCGGGCTGCGCCCGCAGCTGTCGCCGATCCGCCCGACGGCGAGGCCGAGCGGCAGGCCCGCGGCGATCGCGTCGAGGTAGGAGATGCTGAGCCGCTCGCGCCGGATGTAGTAGGCGATGCCGAGGGCGGCGGCGATGAAGCCGCCGTAGAAGGTGAAGCCGGTGGTGCTTAGCCACGCGCCGGGGTCATCGAGCTGGCCGTGTTCGAGCAGGTAGAACGCGCGGCCGCCGAGCAGGGCGCCGATGACGAGGATCATGCCGATCGCGTAGACGCGCTCGGGGTCGAGGCCGCGGCGGCGTGCGTCGAGGGCGACGGCGATGCCGCCGATCACGATGCCGATGGCGATCGTGAGCCCGTGCCAGGCGATGGTGATCGGGCCGAGCTCGATCGTGGGGTCGATCCCGATCGTGATCACGGAGGGAAGTGCGGTCACCCGGGCCAGCGTACTAAGCTCGCTAGTAGATGCTGGGACCAGTGCTGACGGTCGCGACGCTGCGTGCCTGACGTGCCGAACATCGCGGTCGCGTTCGCGGCCGGCTTCGTGTCGTTCGTCTCGCCGTGCTGCCTGCCGCTCGTGCCCGGCTACCTGGCGACCGTGTCGGGCGTCGACGCGCATGCCATCGGCCGCGGCGTCGACCGGCGCGTCGTCGGGCGCAGCGCGCTGTTCGTCGCGACGTTCTCGCTGCTGTTCATCCTGCTCGGGCTCGGGGCGACGGCGATCGGGTCGTTCCTGTTCGACAACCAGCCCGCGCTCAACAAGGTCGCGGGCGTGGCGATCGTGGCGATGGGCGTGCTGTTCGTGGCGTCGGTGTTCGTAGCGCGGCTGAATCGCGAGTTTCGGCCGCACGCGCTGATCGAGCGCGCCGGCCGCGGGGGGCCGGTGGTGGCCGGGGCGGCGTTCGCGATCGCCTGGACGCCGTGCGTCGGGCCAACGCTCGGGGCGATCCTCGGCCTGGCCTCGACCCAGCAGGGCACCGGTCAGGGTGCGCTGCTACTGGCCGTCTACTCCGCCGGCCTTGCGCTGCCATTCCTGTTCTCCGCCGTCGCGTTCAACGCCGCCACCCGCGCGTTTGGGTTCTTCAAGCGCCACTACGCGGCGATCCAGGTCGGCTCCGGGGTAGTGCTGGTGGCGATGGGCGTGCTCGTCCTGACGGGGGAGCTGTTCCGGCTGAACATCGAGGTCCAGCAGTTCCTCGACCGCTACGGCCTCAACTTCTTCAAGAGCGTGTAGCTCCGCTCAGGGCCGCCTGCGTCCGCGAAACCAAGCGCGCAGCTCGCCCAGCACGAACCGCCACCGTGCCACCGGTCCGGCGCCGCACCGGAGTTCCGGCCGCTGGTCGACCGGGCTGTAGCGGGTAGTAGCTCTCGTCAGCCGGCCGGCGGTGCGGTGCGCTTGAGGCCGAAGGTGATCCGGATGTCCTGGCCGTCGACGAGTCTGAGCGACGCGAACGCAGTCGACGGCTTGCCGTTGACCCACAGCTGCACGACGCCTTCCGGGCCGGCCCGGTAGGGGCCGAGGCGATCCCTCGAGAAGGGCACGCCCCAGACGGCGAAGAACTGCCCGAGCGTCGCGTCGGCCTGGCCCTCGTTGTGGATGGTGCCGCTGTCGTCGTGGGTGTGCAGGCTCGCCATCTGGCCGGGATCCTCGCGCGGGTCGACGCCGATGTCGGCCGGCACGGGCACGCGCCGGCCGTTCGCCCAGACGGCGAGACGCGGGTGCGTGTGCTCGTTCGCGCTCGGCGAGGCCATGGTGGATACGCCGGCGGCGACGCGGCGCTGCTCGAGGCCGTCGTAGTGCTGGCCGAACGCCCGCTCGGACCCGGCCGCCAGGCGTCCATTGGCCGAGCCGCCGAGCGTGGTCAGCACCGCCAGGCCAGCGAGGATGACCGCCGCCGGCGCCACGGCGCCCACCAGTCGCAGCCGACGCGCGCGGCGCTCGCGCGCGGCCAGCTGGCGCTCGCGGGG
>JBOGYU010000074.1:0-13989 GCA_050696935.1 Solirubrobacteraceae bacterium
CTGCGCGTCCGCCTGGCAACGCGGTTCGCCGCCCTCGCCGCCGCCGTCGCGCTCAACCACCGCCTCGGACGCCCCAGCCGATCGCTGGCCTGCTACACGACCTGAGCCCGTGGCACAACTCATCTAGGCTCGGTGACCCTGGCAGGCTCGATTGCGGGTCAGGCCGGGATGTCGATGGGCGCGTCCGGCGTGCCGCCGTCGTCGGCGGCCGGATGGGGGACGGCGGGAACCGGCATGCGGCGACGGAGCCACTCGGTGACCAGCCCGTCGAGCGCCTTCGCGGACTCCGTCTGCGGTGCCGGCTCGAGGCCGGGCTCGGCGGCGAGCGCGTGCTCCATTCCCGGTATCTGGACCAGCGACGTGCGCTGGGGTGAGCGCGCGGCAAGCGCCTTGTGCAGCCGCTCCGCCGGCCGGCGGAATCCCCGCAAGTCATCGAGGGCACCGACGGCGAGCAGCATGGCGACGTTCCGCGCAGCGATCTCGTCAGCGCGGGCGACGAAGTCGAGGCGCTCGGCGACGGCCCGCGAGCGCTCGCTCCACGGGTAGGCGAAGTCCCACATGCGCTCGTAGCGGGCGACCACGCTCCTCAGCCTGATCGCTGGGCTCACCAGGGCGACCGTGCTCACCGGGAGATCGGTGTCTGTCAGCACGCTCTCTGCCACCCATGCCCCCATCGAGCCGGCGACCACGCCGAGCGGCGCGTCGGCGATCGGCAGCCGTTCGCGAAGCTCCGCCAGAGCTGCCGGGAGCTCCTCGACCGCCTCGCGGGTGACCGGCTCGAACACGCCCAGCACCATGTCCTCGCGCAATCGCCGAAGGAACTCGTCCAGTTCTCCGGCAGGCAGGCGGCTCCCGAGCATCGGCAGTCCCAGGTAAGCGCGCCAGGCCGGCAGTCCTCGCAACGGCAGCGCCGCGGCCATCGCAATCTCGCTGCGCGGCGGGGATGCGAGATGCCACGCCAAGACGAGCGGCGCCGTCGTCGCGCCGTCCGCGGGCGGATGCGCGACGTAAGGCACGCCGGCGGCTGTCCCCCGCGTCGGCATCAGCGGCTTGGCTCGAGCGGTCATGCCGATCGCAGACCCGTTCACTCAGCGAGGGTCCCCGGCGAGCGCCTCTCCGAGGCGACCGTGGTTGTAGAGGTGCCCGTACTCGAAGCCCTCGGCGATCGAGGCGACGTACGTGCCGCGCGCTATCTGCTCGTCTGCACGCCGGCCGGGCTCGAGCGCCACTTCGCGCGGATCGCCGCCGCCTCGCAGGGCGTCGAGCCGCCGGACTGGGCGCTGCAGCCGATCCCCGAGGTCATCGAGGTTGGCCCGCAGATAGCGTGGGATGGGTGACCGCACGTCCGGGAATGCCCTTCCCCGGACACGTGCCCGTCCTCTCGGCCCAGCAGCCATCGGATATCGCGCTCGAGCACGACCTGGATTCTCGGGACGCTTTCGGCGGGCTATCGGAGATGCGCGCGGCCCGTGGGGCCGGTCCGTGGTGCCAGGGCTCGGCGATGATCTCGGGCAGCAGGTCGCGGACGCCTTGGCTGTCGGCGGGGTTGAGCCACAGAAGCGCCCAGCAGAGCGTCTCTGCGGCGTCGTGCTCGCCGAGCCGCCAGGCGCTGATCGTGAGGCCGTGCAGGCAGCGCAGGAACGGGCGATTGTCGAGCCACCCCCAACCGAGCACGCCGTCGAAGCGCTCGCGCAGCGCGCGCTCGGCGATGTGTACGCCGGTCGCGTAGTGCGCGAGCGCGGCGTGCACTTCGCCGGTCTCGAACGCGAAGGAGCCGAGATGGGCGTGCGCGTCAAGGCAGCGCCTGTCGCGCTCGAGGAGCTGTTCGAGCAGGCGGATCGCGCGCGCCCGCTGGCCGCGGTCGCGTAGCTCTACCGCTTCGAGGATCGCGTCTGCGCCATCGGGGCCATCACCACGGCCGGGGAGGATCTGCTCGAACTCGAACTCCCTGCGCGGGCCGGCCGCGATCACCTGCGCCAGCGAGGCTGCGATCGTGTCCTCGGGCTCGCCCCAGTACTCCTGCGCGGGATCCCACACGCCGCGCTCAAACAGCCGCAGCGGGCCACCGTCGACGCCCACCGGCGCCGGCGGCTGGACCACCCCGATCGGATAGCACCACTGGCCGGACCTCATCACGCCGCCAAGCTACACCGCGCGCTCGCGGCGGCGACGTCGCTGCTGGACTCACGGGCGCTGCCCGCGCCGCGTGTGCCGCGCGTCGAGATCGACCCGCCGGCGCCGCGGGCGCTCTCACCCGAGCAGGTACGCGCGGTGGAACGCGAGACCGATCGCCTCGGGTCGAGCCGCGACCGGGCGATCATGGAGCTGCTGCTGCGCACCGGACTGCGGATCGGCGAGCTCGCCGACCTCGACGCCGGGACGTGCGGCTGACCCAGCGCACCGGGGAGATCGTGATTCGCCACGGCAAGGGCGACCGCCGCCGCGTCGTCCCGCTCAACCGCTCGGCCCGGGCCGCGCTCCGGCCGTGGCTCACCGACCGCCAAAAGGACCCGGCTCGCCGCCGCCGGTGAAACGATCGACCGCCTGCGCGCCGAACTCGCCCAGCAGCGCGCCGAGAACCAAGCGCTGCGCGACCAGATCGCACGACTACGCGGCGTCGACTGGGAACCCCGTGCCTAGCCGGCGTGCGGACCAACGAATCTCGAGCCCGCTCCGCGCATGGTGATCGCGTTCCTCATCAGCCTCGTGGCGGCCTACCTGCTGCCAGCGACCCCAGCGGCAACGACATGTAGTCACCGGCTCGACGCCGCAACAGCGCGCGATCGCGTCGGGCGGGTGGAAATAAACTGCGAAACGCTGCCGTGCCCATGTCTTGCGCCTGACCCGCGCGCCGGCGGCGACGAGGCCGGCGGCGAGGGCGGCCGTGGTGGCGGCTCGGACGAGCGTGCCCGGCCGCAACGGCGCTCGCAGCGGATCAAGGCGAAGATCACCGAGGTCGTCGACGGCGACACGGTGAAGGTGCGCGCGTACGGCGCCCGTCGCAAGCGCTACTCGGTGCGGCTGATCGGGATCGACACGCCGGAGACCCGCCGCCCGGGCGTGGCGGTCGAGTGCGGAGGCCGCCAGGCCAGCTCGAACATGTACCGGCTGGCGTTCCGTAAGTCGCGCGACACGGACGGCGACGAGCTGCGCGACGACGGCTCCCGCGGACGGCGGGTGGTGTTGCGCACCGATCCCACGCAGGACCTGTTCGACCGCTATGACCGGCTGCTGGCGTACGTGACCACGCGCGCCGGGGTGTCGCTGCAGAAGCGCCAACTGCGCGCCGGCCGGGCCGAGGTGTACGTGTACGGCGGCACGCCGTTCCGGCAGGTGCGCTTGTTCCGGCGCGCCGAACGCGCCGCCCGCCGCGCTGACCGGGGCGTGTGGGACGAATGCCGCGGCGACTTCCACCGCCCGGCCGACGACGCCCGGGCGAGCGCGAGCGCGCGCCGGTACCGGGGCTACGTCGACTTGTTCGACGGCGACCCGACGCATGAGGGCTACCAGGGCAACGGCTGGCGGGCTGTCTTCAGGGAGCGGACGGCAGGCCGGGTGCGCTACCGGGTCTGCCTGCGCCATCTCGGCAACGGCGAGCGGCGCTGCTGGAACCGGCGCACGAACGGCCGTGGCGTCTCGCGCGTGTTCGCCGCTCTGTTCGTCAACGACCAGGGCGGCCCAGGCAGGTGGCGGGCGCGCTGGACGGTCGAAGGCGAACGCGTCGCGAGCTGGCGGTTCAGGGTGCGGCCGGAGTTCGGCTGACAGCGGGACTTCGGCGGCCGACCGGGGCCGGCCGCGCGAGCAGTCGTGCGCCGCCCAGCGGGGCGGGCGTCCCAGCGCCGCTCGGCGAACGCCTAACGCGCGTAGGAGGCGCGTCTGCGCGCTGACGTCCGCGCGGGCTGAGGGCGCCGACGTGCGGCGCGAGGACTCCGGACGCGTGGAACGGCGGTCAGGCGCGGCTATCGACTGTCGGCGCGTATGACCGCGCCCCGGGCGTCGATGCGGAGCCGCGTTGTGGCGGGGCAAGCCGGCGTGGTAGGAAGTTCCATGTTCACGTTCGCCGACGCGGTCCGCGACACCGTCGAGCGCATCTACGGGCACGTCGACGCGGACGACGCTGAGGTCCGCCACGTTCGCGACCCGAACCGTGTGCTGGAAGCATCCGCCGTGCAGGAGCTAGCGGACGCGTTCGCGCGCGTCGAGCTCGACCGCCCGGAAAGGGACTCGGCGCCTACGGGGCGAACATGATCCCGGCGGTCGGCGTCCAACTCCGCAAGAAGCTGCGGGGAGCCGACGCCGCGACCATGGAGGCGGCCGCGGACGCGGTGCGGCGGGCGATGTCGATGGGCTACGTCGGGTTCCTGTCGGTCGAGGCGTCGTCGGGGATCGGCGTGGCCGACGGGTTCGATCCCGCGTGGGCGTGGGACGTGATGGTGCACAACTTCCGCGCCGACGGGCTCGCTCGTCTCGGCATGCCCGCCGAGCTGCGCCACTCGATCCAGGAGTTCGGGCAGGAGGCCCTGGTCAGCGACCTGCGGGAGGCCGGGCTACTCGGCTGGCGCGCGGGCCGGGTCGGGCTGGTCGGCCGATACTACGCGCACGCCGGCGGGTACCTGCGGGCAACGCAGACCGATTTCGAGCTGCCGGCCCAAGTGCGCGTTTTCGCCGCCGGACTTGGCGGCAGGTGGCCGTACGAGAAGTACGCTCGCGCCTGACCGGCCGCCGGCTGATCCGAACCCCTGCCGCCACGGCCGGTGCGGCCACGTCCGCCGAGTCGGGTGCTAGACCGGTGAGCGTGCTCGATCTCTTCCCGGCCGCCTGGCCGGACCTTCAGCTCGACGATGTCGCGCGGTTCCTGGACGGTGCCGAGGATGAGCCGCTGCAGTGGGAGGCCAAGGGTACGCGGCTGGACCCGCATGGCGTCCGCAAGACGGCGGGCGCGTTCGCCAACAGCCACGACGGCGGCTACCTGATCCTCGGCGCGGAGCAGGTCGACGGCCGCTGGCAGCTCAACGGCGTCAGCTTCCCCGCGGAGCCGGCCGTCTGGGTGTCGAGCACGGTCCGCGACGGCCTTCGGCCGCCGCCCACGGTGGACGTGAAGAGCTTCCCGGTCGAAGGCGGACACGTAGCGGTCGTCTGGGTGCCGCCGATCAGCGACCCGCCGTGCGTGACCCGCGGCACCGTGTACGAGCGTCTCCCGGGCAGCAGCGTGCCGGTGAGGACCCGCAGCGCCTGGCCGACCTGTACCGCCGGGGCGAACGCGCACGCGAAACCGCGCTCGCCCAGGCCGTACGCGCCTGCGACGTGCTGATGGCCCGCCGGCTCGCGCCCGAAGAGGCCAAGACGGGCACGGTGCGGTTCTCGCTCGGCCTCTGCACCACCGCCCACGGCCAAGACATCGCGGCGTGGCTGTTCCGGCGCACCTTCGTCGAGGCGCTCATCGAGATTGTCCGGCCGCTCATCACCGTCGGCGGGCGGTTCCGCGGGCAGGAGTCAATTGCGATCTCGCAGGACGCCGTCCTCGTCGGCGGCACCGACCCCTTCCACGACAACGCATGGGACCTGCGAGCTGCCTGGGACGGCTCGGTCGGCGTCGCCTATGACGCGCCGGAGGAAGAACACGCGCATCTCGAACATCTCGCTGGGCAGATCACGGACGCGTGGGCGCTTGCGCTCGACATCGCCGAACGGCTCGGCGGACACGGGGACCACTTCATCGCCGTCCGACTGACCGGCAAGCAGTTCGTCAAGGCGGTCAAGGACAAGCGCGATCCGGGCGAGCTGCCGCTGATCACCCGCGGCCCGATGACCGAAGCCGCCAGAACCGACCACCATGAACGTCTGCTGCGGGAGATCCAGCGGATCGCCGGAAAACACGCCGTCGAACCAGAACCGCCGGCAGACGACGCACACGACTCGTGAGCCGACGACGCGCCGCTACTCGGCGTGGTGGACCTCGGCGTGAGCCGGAACACCACCGTGCCCGTCGGGCCACGTCATGCTTCCGCGGCTGTTGAGCACCCACGGCCGCAGATGCCACGGCGCGTTCCACGACGGCGCCTGCAGCAGATCCCACCGGTTCCGGTACCACTCGTACTCCTCCGGTCCCATCCAGATGCGCCGCGGATCGTTGAAGACGATCCGGTTCGCCTGGACGGTCGCGAACACCACGTCGCGCGGCACGACGAGTACTCATGAAGCCCATCGGCCGCCAGCGCGACCAGGACCACCCACTCGTTCGCGTACGCCGCCGCCGCGCTGCTGATGCCGGTGACCTCGAAGCGGCCACTGCGCTCGCCCTTGGTCTTGACCTGGATCGCCACCGCGAGCTCGTCGTCCCCGACCTGCGCGAGCAGATCGGTACGGGCGGTCCCCGCCGTTGTCAACGCCGCGGGCCATCCTCGGAGCGCGAGCTGCGCCGCGACGAGGAACGCGCCAGCCTCCCCAGTTGTTCCTCTCCGACGCGCCATCGGCGGGCGCGAGTGTACCGCGACGCTGCGCTAAGCCGGAGCAGCGACATCGAGCGCGACGATCTCGCGCATGTTGCGTTCAGCGCTATTGGGGCGATGGTTGCCGGAGGCGTGGGTCGCTTTGGTGAGGCCAGCGCCCTGGCTGGAGCGGAGGACGCGCCAGTCCCGCGTGTTCAGCTATACGTGTGGCGGAATCGAGGTAGGCCTCATGCTCGTGGGCAAGGCGCTGCGACACCGTTACGTCGAACGGCATCGGGCGACCGCTACAGGCGTCCGTCCAGATGCAGATGTGGCGGTGATATAGGTGGCCGACGCCTTGATCGAGGCGCCGCTGCACGCTGACCGCATCTCCCAGCGCGGCGTACCCGCCGGCCAGCACGGCGGCGACAGCGGCGGCCTCGCCCTGAGCACGCGCGTACCGCTTCGGGCTCATCCACCGCGCGAGAACCCCGCGAACGCCCGCCGGGAATGTCGTGTACGCCGTGTAGGCGCCTTCCAGATGGGTGATCGCGGCCTCATGCTTCTGGCGACGACCCGCGTCGTGTTGTGCGCAGTCGGCTTCCGCGAGAAGCCTCGCAGCAGTACGCATGTGCATCCCGCCGATGGAGTCCATGAGCGTCATGAGCTCCTTGGCAGACGCGGCGTCAAGCAGGGCGACCGCGCTTTTCGCACCGCCTGCCCATCGCGTGAGGAGCACCCACTCGACCAGCACCCGGCAAGCGTATCCGCGACCAACAGCGCCGAGGCGACCGCGCGCGAATGCGGTACCCCGGCGCTACGGGAGCTGCACCGCATGCGGGGCGCGGGGTCGACGATCAGCAACCAGCTCGGCTTCACGGACGCCAAGAACGCCAGCGAGTTCGCTGACTTCGCCCGCGTTGCATGCCTCACGACCCGAGAGCATCCGTCTCCACCGGCTGAGCGAGATGTCCAAGGCGAGCAGCAGGTCGGCCTCGGGGATACCGCGATCGGCGCGCAGCTTCCTGACCCGGGCGCCGTCCAAGCGCAACTCCTCGTCGTCATCGTTGGCCACCAGTGCCGGCGTCCGCGCGTTCGGCGCAGGTGGAGCGATCGTCGACCAGCGCGCCGGCGCGTGAGCGAGGTCGGCGTCGGTGATCGCGGCGGCGGCGAGCGCCGCCGGCCAGCCGCCGAAGTGGCGGCGCAGGGTGTTGTAGTCGGCCAGCCGCGGGCGGGGCTTGCCGGCTTCTCGCGCGCGGCGGGCCTGGTCGGCGACCTACGCGCGTAGGTCTCGACGTTCGGCCGCCGGCGGAGCGCCCGGGCGCATGCCCGGATCCCGTTCAGGCACTCCTCGCGGGTATACGGCCGCGGCTTGCTGCCCGGGCCGCGCCACGCGGCCGGCCACGGTTGTCCGTGCCCGAGGTAGGTGCCGTCCGGCTGCGCGCGACCCCGGACGGCGAGTGGGCGAGCCTGACGCCCCGCCGGCTCGTGGCGATGCTCAAGCCCTTCGGCGTGACGCGGACGACCACGGACGTGCGTGTCGGTGACCAGCGCGGGAAAGGCTGGGAGCGCAGCGCGCTGGAGCCCTCTTCGGCCAGTACCTGAACGAGTAAGCATCGGATACAGACCCTCAATCCGTGACATCCGTGACATCCGTGACATCTGTCACCAGCGCGCATGTACCGCGGGCGCCGTAAGCCCCAGGTCAGCGGCCACGGTGTCGGACAGAAATGGGCATGCGAGAACGAGCGCGCGCCTACGGTCGGCGCGGACAACCTAAAGGAGCCCCTATGTGACCGCATCGGTCGGAAAACCGCCCTACTCCGCGCGACCTTGTCGCAGCCTGGGACCGCGCCATCGAGTGCCTCGCCACCTTCAGCCTCGATGAGGACGGGAACGAGCGCTTCGCGGCCGACGGCCGCCGCTATCTCCACCATCCCGCGGCCTTTCCCTGCCGTGTCGAGGTCATCCCGGACCAATGGCGTAACGAAGACGACCCCGAGCAGCCCGTCCGCGGCGAGGTCGCGGCACTGTGCTGGTACCTCGACGCGGGCGACCCGAAGCCCGACCCGGCCTGGCTGTATTGCGAGTGGGAGGCCCGATTGGGCTGCTGTGAACGAGTGCAGGACATCACCGGATTGGTGTTGCGCCACGATGCTGAGGCGCCGTGCACAGTCGAGGTCATCGCCGACGACGGCCGCGTCGTGCACGGCCAGCTGGTCGCCGTGCTCCTGCCGGAGCCCACATGTCTAGGGTCGTAGCGGACGTTCTGTGGTCGACCGGTTAGCCAGACCGATCTTCCCGCGAGCGCGACACCGGTCTATGAGCGAAGTGGAGATCCGCCCGTCGGCGGCGTACCGCCTGCATGCTCGGGGTCTCCCCGAAGACCCAAAGGACAAGAACAATGAATGACCGAACCCGGCCTGACTCTTCAAGCCAGAGCCGTCGGCTCTACGCGCTGAACAGCAACGGAGACTGGATGGACATGACGCCCCAGGCGAACGCTCCGGCACGGCACCCGAAGTTGCAATCTTCGCCGTCGACGTCGAGGGGCTCGACGAGCTGTACGACCTTGCGGAGCGAGCGGAAGGAACTTTGCTCGCTCGCCTTGTCATCGTGGACGGGCGTCCGGTTCTGGTGTGAAGTCGCCAATGGCGACGGCTACGTCGCCGAAGTCGGCCTGCGTCAGACATGGGGCCCGCTGGGAGCGGGGCCCCCTTTGGCCCAGGTAAGGCTCGGCGAAGGCCCAGGATTGCGGCGTCCGGCTCATCTCGGATGAGCCCCGACGCCTACCTGCAGCTGCTGAGGGGCTCAACTAGGCCGTGTGAGGGCTCGTATCGGCCGAGCGCCGCGACGTGTCAGGGTCCCACAAAGCGGCGCGGCGGCCGCCACTCACGTGGGGCCGCCGCCAGTTCGCCGTCATTTTCAAGATCGCCCCGCCATTTCGGCGCGATCTCGACAGGCGCGCTACTTGATCGCGTCGTAGACCTTGAACATCGGCATGTACATCGCGATCACGATGAAGCCGACGATCCCGCCCACGAGCACGATCATGACCGGCTCGAGGATGGAGGTCAGGGCCTTGATCGCCGCGGCGACCTCGTCCTCGTAGAAGTCTGCGACCTTCGTGAGCATGGTGTCGAGGTTGCCCGTCTCCTCGCCGACGGCGATCATCTGGGCGACCATCGCCGGGAAGATCGGCGCCTCCTTCAAAGGCGCCGCGATCGAGCCGCCGGACTTGACGGAGTCGATCACCGACTCCATCGCCTCCTCGACCACGGCGTTGCCCGCCGTCTGGCCGGTGACCTCGATCGCCTGCATGATCGGGACGCCGGCGGAGTACAGCGCCGAGAAGGTGCGCGACCAGCGCGCGAGGGAGATCTTCTGGACCGTCTGGCCGATCTTGAAGGGGATGCGCAGGCGCAGGCGGTCCCACTGGGGGCGGCCCCACTCGGACTTGCGCCACTTGCGGAAGCCCACCACGATGCCGACGGTGATCGCGATCAGCAGGTACCACTGGCCGGTGACCATGTTGGAGGCGCTGACGGTGAACTTGGTGATCAGCGGCAGGTCGCCGCCGAAGTCCTTGAACACGCCCACGAACACCGGGACGATGAACGCGATCAGGCCGATCAGGACGCACACCGCGAACGAGAGCACGACCGTCGGGTAGGCCATCGCGGACTTGACCTGGCGGCGCAGCGAGTCGTCCTTCTCCAGCTGGTCCGCGGTCCGCTCGAGCGACTGCTCGAGCACGCCGCCGGCCTCGCCGGCGCGCACCATCGCGACGTACAGGGGGTTGAAGATCTTCGGATGCTTGGCGAGCGCCTCCGAGAAGGAGATGCCGGCCTCGATGTCCTCCCGGACCGCGGCGAGCGTCTCGCGCAGCAGCTTGTTCTCGCTCTGCTCCTCGAGCACGTAGAACGCGCGCAGGAGCGTCATGCCGGCGGAGATCATCGTCGCCAGCTGGCGGGTCATCACCGTCAGCTCGGACGCCTTCACGCGCTTCATCAGCGTGATCTCGGCGTTCAGGCCCGACTTCTTCTCCTTGAGGTCCATGACCGTGAGGCCGCGGGCCTTGAGCTCGTCGGTCACCGCATCGCGCGTGGCGCCGACGATCTCGCCGGCCGAGGGGATCCCGGAGGCGTCGACCGCCTTGTAGTTGAACGTCGCGGCGGCCATCAGGCAGCCACCGCCGGCACCGTCTGCAGGCCCTCGGCGTGGACGAGCTTGCGCATCTCGGCCGGCTCGGACGAGCGCGTCTCGGCCATCGCCATGCTGATCTTGCCCGCGCGCACGAGCCCGGCGAGCGAGGCGTCCATGGTCTGCATCCCGTGCTGGCCCCCCGTCTGGATGAGCGAGTAGATCTGGTGCGTCTTGCCCTCGCGGATCAGGTTGCGCACGCCCGCGGTGGGCACGAGCACCTCGGCGGCGACGCAGCGGCTCTGGCCGTCCGCGGTCGGGATCAGCGTCTGGGTCACGATGCCCTGGAGGCCGATCGCGAGCTGCGCGCGGATCTGCCCCTGCTGGGCGGGCGGGAAGACGTCGATGATGCGGTCGACCGTCTGCGGCGCGTCCTGGGTGTGGAGCGTCGCGAAGACGAGGTGGCCGGTCTCCGCCGCGGTCAGGGCGGTCCCGATCGTCTCCATGTCGCGCATCTCGCCGACGAGGATCACGTCGGGGTCCTGGCGCAGCGCGGCCTTCAGGGCCAGCGAGAACGAGGTCGCGTCGCTGCCCAGCTCGCGCTGGTTGACGATGCACTTCTTGTGGTTGTGGAGGAACTCGATCGGGTCCTCGATGGTCATGATGTGCTCGTCGCGCGTCTCGTTGATCTCGTTGATCAGCGAGGCCAGCGTGGTCGACTTGCCCGAGCCCGTCGGGCCGGTCACGAGCACGATGCCGCGCGGCTTCTTGGAGAAGCCGCGGATGACCGGCGGCAGGCCGAGCGACTCGATCGGCACCGTCTCGGTCGGGATCAGGCGGAAGGCGGCGCCGATCGTGCCGCGCTGGAAGTAGGCGTTGACGCGGAAGCGGCCGACGCCGGGGATCGAGTACGCGAAGTCGATCTGCCAGTCCGTCTCCAGCCGCTGGCGCTGGGAGGAGTTGAGGATCGCGTAGACGATCTCGCGGGTGTCCGTGGGCGTGAGGGCCGGCAGGCCCTCCATCGGCACCAGCGAGCCGCGCACGCGCAGCATGGGCGGGGCGCCGGCGGTGATGTGGAGGTCGGACGCCTTGTTCTTGACGACCGCCAGGAGGATCTCTGCGAAGTCCAGGCTCACGAGATCCTTCATCGGCAGGCGGAGCCCGCTCCTGAAGGGGCGATGACCCCAGGTATCTAAGGCGCTCGCACGAGCTCGCGAGTGCGAGTAAGCCGCACTAGCGTGTTCCCGCCACGCGAGCGATCTCCGCGATGGAGGTCAGCCCGCGGCGCACCTTCTCGAGCCCGTCCTCGCGCAGTCGCATCATGCCCTCGTGGACGGCGGCGTGGGCGATCGTCTCGGCGGGCTCGCGGGCCACGGCGAGCGCTCGGATGGTGTCCGAGACCCACATGACCTCGTAGAGGCCGATCCGGCCCTTGTAGCCAGAGCCGCCGCAGCGGGCGCAGCCCACGGGCTCGTACGCCTCCAGGTCCAGGCCCACGTTGAAGCCGTTCGCGCGCATCACCTCGGCGGTGATCGTCGTGCGCTTCTTGCACTCCTCGCACAGCAGGCGCGCGAGCCGCTGGGCGACCACGCAGTCCACCGCGGAGCCGACCAGGAACGGCTCGATGCCCATCTCGATCAGTCGCGTCACGGCGCCCGGGGCGTCGTTCGTGTGCAGCGTGGAGAGCACGAGGTGGCCGGTCAGCGCCGCCTCGATGGCGATCTGCGCCGTCTCGCGGTCGCGGATCTCGCCGACCATGATGATGTCCGGATCGGCGCGCATCATCGAGCGCAGGCCGCCGGCGAAGGTCAGCCCCGCCTTGTTGTTGACCTGGACCTGCGTGATGCCGTCGAGCTGGTACTCGACCGGGTCCTCGATCGTGATGATGTTCTTCTCGATCGTGTTGAGCTGGTTGAGCGCGCCGTAGAGGGACGTCGACTTGCCGGAGCCGGTCGGGCCGGTCACGAGCACGGCGCCATGGGCCTGTGAGAACGCCTTGGTGAAGCGCTCGAGCGCCTGCGGGAGCATGCCGAGCCTCTCGAGCTCGATCATCACGTTGCTCTGGTCCAGGATGCGCATAACGACGTTCTCGCCGTAGGCGCACGGCAGCGTCGCGACGCGCAGGTCGATCGGCTTGCCGCCGACCTCGACCGAGATGCGGCCGTCCTGCGGCACGCGGCGTTCGGCGATGTCGAGGTCGGAGAGGATCTTCAGGCGGGACACCACGGCGGGGACGGCGCTGCCCGGGATGACGGCCGCCTCCTGGAGCACGCCGTCGATCCGGTAGCGCACCCGCATGTCCTCGTCGCCGGGCTCGAAGTGGATGTCGGAGGAGCCGCGCTCGACGGCCTCCTTGATCACCCGGTGCACGAGCTGGATGACCGACGCGTCCTCGCCCGACGCGCCGAAGTTGATCGGCGCCTCGCGGAGGTCGTACAGCGGGCCCGAGGGGGCGGCCGCCGGGCCGCTCTCCTCCTCGGGCGCCTCGTCGTCGACCGGCGCCACCGCGCCGTTGCCGAAGTCGGGGTCCTCCAGGCGCTCGAGCAGCGCCTCGATGCCCGCCGGCGACGCGACCGCCGGGCGCACCTCGTAGCCGGTCATGACCGCGATGTCGTCCTGGGCCAGCACGTTCGCCGGGTCGGACATCGCGACGAGCAGGGTGCGGTCGCCGGCGAAGGCGACGGGCACCGCCTGATAGCGCTTGACCGCCGCGGGCGTGACGAGCTTGGCCGCGTCGGGGTCCACGCGGTACTTGGCGAGGTCGATGTGGTCGAGCCCGAAGCGCTCCGCCACGGCGCGCGCGAGCTGGTCCTCGGTGAGCGCGCCGTCGGCGACGAGCAGGCGCTCGGGCAGGGCGCCGGCCTCGTTGGCCCTGGTCACCGCGTCGTCCATCGCCTCCTGCTCGATGAATCCCAGGTCCACGATCACGTCCGTGAGCACGCGGCCGGAGCCGCCGCGGCGGGACGGCGTGGTGATGCCGTTCCCCTTCTTCCTGGCGGTCGGTGGTGCCCCTGTCTGTGCTGGCGGATTCATGAAGTGGCGATGGTCGTGGCGGCCTCCGCCATCGCCTCACGCGGAGCCTCCAGGCCGGTCCAGCGCTCGAACGACGCAGCGCCCTGGGAGATCAGGATCTCCAGACCGTCGATCACGCTCGCCCCTCGTGTTCTTGCCGCTTCGAGGAGCTGCGTGCCTCCGACCCGGTAGACAATGTCCACCACGAGGCTTCCGGCACCCAAGCTATCGGCCTCCAGCGGGAGTGCCTTGAACGTGTCGTCCCCCTCTCTCAGCCCGATGGACGTACAGTTGACGACGATCTCGGCCGGCTCCGCGCGGGTCACCGCGCGCACGCCGAGGTCCTCGGCGAGCGCCGCGGCCCGCTCAGGCGTTCGATTCCAGACCGCGACGTCGGCCCCAGCGC
>JBOGYU010000075.1:0-13345 GCA_050696935.1 Solirubrobacteraceae bacterium
GCCGCGGGCCGCGCTCGCCCGCGGCGCTCGACGCGACGGTGGTCGCGCTGGTCGACCGGCTCGCCCGCCGGCTGCGGACGGCCCGGCGGGTCTGCCGCACCGTCACCCTCCGGCTGCGGTTCGACGACTTCACGCGAGCCACCCGGTCGCACACGCTGCCGGAGGCCACGGCCCGGACCCGCGCGATCCTCGCCACGGCGAGGGACCTGCTCAGGGCGTCCCTGCCGGCGATCGAGCGCCAGGGCGTCACCCTCGTCGGCGTGACCCTCAGCAACCTCGAGGACGATTCCGCCATCCAGCTCGCCCTGCCGTACGACCGCCAGCACGCGCTCGACGCGGCGCTCGACGACGTGCGCGACCAGTTCGGCTCCGCCGCCATCACGCGCGCGGTGCTCCTCGGCCGCGACCAGGGCATCACGGTCCCGCTGCTCCCCGACTGATGCCCATGCCCCTCCCCCACTTTCGCTCGAGCCTTCCCGACGTTCGTTCGAGCCTGCCCCACGTTCGTTCGAGCCTCCCCTACGACCGTCCGGCCTCGTCGTCACCGCGACGAGAACCCCACGACCGTCCGGCCTCGTCGTCACCGCGACGAGAACCCCACGACCGTCCGACCTCGTCGTCAGCGCGACGTGAACGCCATGACCGTCCGAGCTCGTCGTCACCGCGAAGAGAACCCCACGACCGTCGGACCTCGTCGTCAGCGCGAGGTGAACCCGAGGATCAGCTGCGCGGTCTCGAGCGGGACGTCGAGATGGGGGCGGTGGCCGATCCCCTCGAGCTCGACCCAGTCGGCGTGAGGCAGCCAGTCGTGGCGGTAGCGCGCGGCGGCGGACGGCCACGCGAGAAGCCTGTCGCCCGGTGCCCCACACGATCCGCGTGGGGCAGGCGATCCGCTCCGCGTCCAGGCTCCAGCCCTCCGGGTGGCGAGCTCGATCAGCGGCAGCATCGCGGCGCAGCCGGCGGCACCGCGCATCTGGTGGGCGAGCAGCTCGACCGGGATGTGCTCGAAGTTCGTCACGATGAACTCCGTCGCCCGCCGCCGGCCCTCCACGGAGGCGAGGATCGCCTCCGCGTGCGGCGCGGCGGGCTTCACGTACTCCTGCATCGCCACGAAGCAGCCGAGCGTCTCCTGTACGACTCGTCGCCCTTCGCCCAGCCGCCGGCCGGGGCCAGCGCCACGACGGAGTCCGCCCGGCCGCGCGCGGCGAGCTGCAGGGCGACGTAGCCGCCGAGCGAGTTGCCGACGATGTGCGCCGTCTCGAAGCCCGCCTCGTCCATCGCGCGCTCGATCCCGTCCGCGAGCACGGCGTCGTCGACCTCCCCGTCGATCGGCGGCCCGCCCGCATGCCCGGGCATAGTTGGGGCGAGCACGTCGTGCGCCCGCTCGAGCGCCGGCAGCACCAGCTCCCAGCAGCGCCACGTGCCGGTGAAGCCGTGCACGCATGTACCACGTGACGTCCTCGGTCAGGCAGGCGAGGATGGCCTCGTGATCTCCGGTCCTGAACCCTTCGATGTACCTCTCGACGACGGGCCTGCCCGTCGCATGAGCAGACGACAGGTCGTGGGCATGCACATGCCCCATCGCAGCGAACGCGCCGAGCGAGCGCGCGCCGATCTGAGCCGAGCGCTGCCCGACGCGGACGTCGGTGAGCCCGACTCGACGGGGACGCCCGAGATCGCGGTTGACGCCGCCGATCACGGGGCCGCGCTCGAACGCATCTGGAACGCCGTCGCGACCGCCGGCGCCGACGCGCACATCGTCTTCGCCGAGCATCCAGATCTGCCGCAACACTGGCGCACCCGCGACGCCGGCAGCTGACGCGGGGCTACAGGTCGAGCAGGCGGCGGGCTGCAGCGGCGATCTTGCCGTCGCCGGGTAGCGCGGCCTGCTCGAGGTTCTTGGCGTACGGCAGCGGGACCTCGGCGGCGTCCGGGTCCTCCGGCACGTCGCCCTTCTGCTTGTAGAGCGGGAGGTTCTCGAGGAAGAGCACCGGGTCGTCGTCGCGGATCGCGGTCTTGAGCAGACCGTGTGCGTCGGCGGGAGTGGCGGGGGCGAGCACCTTCAGGCCGGGGACATGCGCGAACCAGGCGTCGAAGCTCTGCGAGTGCTGGGCGGTGAGCTGGTTGCCCCCGCCGCCCGGCGAGCGGATGACGAGCGGGCAGCCCGCCTCGCCGCCGAACATGTACCGGATCTTGGCGGCATTGTTGACGATCTGATCCATCGCGAGCAGGATGAAGTTGACGGTCATCACCTCGACGACGGGGCGCCCGCCGGCCATCGCGGCGCCGATCGCGGCGCCGACGAAGCCCTCCCCGGAGATCGGCGTGTCGCGCACCCGCTGCTCGCCGAGCTCCTCCAGCAGGCCGGCGGTGACCTTGTAGGAGCCGTCGAAGACGCCGACCTCCTCGCCGAGCAGGAAGACCCGCTCGTCGCGCTGGAGCTCCTCGCGCAGCGCGCGCGTGAGCGCCTCCCGCACCGTCATCGTCGCGGCGCCGGCCGAGGTCGCGGTCATGCCAGCAGCCCCCGCCTCGCCGTACGGAGCGCCGGCGCCCATCCGCGCCACCTGCTCCGCTGACTCGGGGTCGCCGTACACATGCTCGCCGAGGCTGCCGACGTCCGGCTCGTCCCTGGCGTCGGCGAGCTCGACCGCCTCGCGCACGCGCGCCTCCGCCCGCTCGCGCATCGCCTCGACGTCGGAGCGCTCCAGCCCGAGCTGCGCGGCGGCGTGCTTGCCGCAGGCGCGCGCCCCCGTCATGACCCGGCGCGGGGGGCCGCTCCTCCGGCTGGACGGCCTCGTTGAGGCGCTGGTCGATCCCCATGCCACGAGCGTGCCCCGCACTGAACGGGTCAGGAACGCTGCTTGAAGTCGTTGATCAGCCCGCCGGCGAGCACCACTCGGACCTGCCGCCGGGAGAGATCGTGGCGGACGTGGAAGCGGCTGTCGCGAGTGGTGTTGACGACCTCGATCGGCTCGCGCCGGGCGAGTGCGTCGCGCAGGCCGTCGATCCGCAGCACGTCTCCGGGCTCGATCGCGCCGTGGTCGGCGGGGTCGCAGAACAGCAGCGGGACGACGCCGAAGTTGACGAGGTTCTGGCCATGGATGCGCGCGACCGCCTTCACGATGACCGCGCGCAGGCCGAGGTAGGCGGGCACGAGCGCCCCGTGCTCGCGGCTGGAGCCCTGGCCGTAGTTGTCGCCACCGACGACGATGTGCCCGGAGCCGTCGCGCAGCTCCATCGCGCGGTCGTGGAAGCCTTCGTCGATCTGCGCGAACGCGAACTTCGCCAGTTCCGGGATGTTGGAGCGCAGGCTCAGCGCGCGGCCGGCCGGCATGATCTCGTCGGTGGAGACGTCATCGCCGAGCGCGAGGAGCACCGGCGCCTCGATCCGGTCCGGCAGCGGCTCGAGGTCGGGGAGCGGCTTGATGTTCGGGCCGCGTCGCAGCTCCCGGTCCGGCTGGACATGATCCCGCCCACCCGGGACCAGCATGCGCGTGTTGATCACCTGCTCGTCCGGGGGCTCGATCCGCGGGTACGGCACGCCGAGCTCGCGCGGGTCGGTGATGCGCCCGGTGAGCGCGGACGCGGCGGCCGTCTCCGGCGAGCAGAGGTAGACCCGGTCTTCCCTGGTGCCCGAGCGGCCGGGGAAGTTACGCGGCACGGTCCGCAGCGAGATCGCGTCGGTGCCGGGCGCCTGGCCGACGCCGATGCAGCCCAGGCACCCGGCCTGGTTGAGGCGGGCGCCGGCGGCGACGAGCCGGGCGACGGAGCCGCTGCGGGCGAGCGTCTCGAGCGTCTGGCGGGACGTCGGGTTGACGTCGAACGACACGCCGTCGTGGGATTGACGGCCCTCGACCATGCGGGCGACGATCTCGAAGTCCCGCAGCCCCGGGTTCGCCGAGGAGCCGATCACCACCTGCGAGATCTCCGGCCCCGCGACCTCGCGCACCGGCCGGACCCTGCCGGGGCTCGAGGGCAGCGCGATCAGCGGCTCCAGCGTGGACAGGTCGACCTCGTCCTCCACGTCGTAGGCGGCGTCCTCGTCGGCCCGCAGCTCGACCCAGTCGTCCTCGCGCCCCTCGGAGGCCAGGAAGCGGCGTACCTCGCCGTCGGACGGGAACACCGTCGTGGTCGCCCCCAGCTCGGCGCCCATGTTCGCGATCACGTGCCGGTCCATCGCGCTCAGCGTTGCGACGCCCGGGCCGTGGTACTCGACGATCCGCCCGTAGCCTCCGTCGACGTCGTGGCGGCGCAGCATCTCCAGGATCACGTCCTTCGCGCTCACCCAGTCCGGCAGCTCGCCCGTCAGCCGCACACCCCAGATCTCCGGCATCTTCACGTGATACGGCTCGCCGGCCATCGCCAGCGCCACCTCCAGGCCGCCGGCGCCGATCGCGAGCATCCCGAGCGAGCCGGCCGCGCACGTGTGCGAGTCCGAGCCCAGCAGCGTCTTGCCCGGCACGCCGAAGCGCTGCATGTGCACGGGATGCGAGACGCCGTTGCCGGGCTTGGAGAACCACAGGCCCCACTTCAGCGCCGCCGATCGCAGGAACAGGTGGTCGTCGGCGTTGCGGAAGTCGGCCTGCAGGAGGTTGTGGTCCACGTACTGCGCCGAGACCTCCGTCCGCACCTCGGGCACTCCGAGCTGCTCGAACTCGAGCATCACCATCGTCCCCGTCGCGTCCTGCGTCAGCGTCTGGTCGATCCGCAGCGCGATCTCCTCGCCGGGCGTCATCGCGCCGTCGCGCAGGTGCGCCTCGATCAGCTTGTGCGCGACCGTCTGCCCCATCACGCCCGCAGTACCCCGCTGGGCCCGTCGACTGTCACCGGAGCTGCTGAAGGAGTTCAAGGGAATCGGCGACGTCGGCGCCGACATCTTCCTGCGCGAGGTGCAGCGCATCTGGCCGGAGGTGCGTCCGTCCGTCGACGAGCGCGCGCTGAAGTCCGCCCGGCGCCTCGAGCTCCCGGACGACGCCGGGCAGCTCGCCCGCCTCGCGCCCCGCGGTGACGTGGCACGGCTCGCCACCGCGCTCGTGCGCTCCGGGCTCGCCAGGGACGACCGCGAGATCCTCGCCTGAAACGAACGGCCGCTCCGCGGGAGCGAGTCATGGAGAGCTCGACTCGCCGAGTCGGATTGGCGCTGCGCGCGGTCAGGGTACGCCCTTTGGGGTGACGCGAGTCGAGCACCGCCACGACGCGACGCCGTTCCTGCCCGAGCGCAAGAGCCTGAAGTCCTTGCGCGAGGCGGCCGCGAGCTGTCGTGGCTGCCATCTCTATGCCGGCGCCACGCAGACCGTCTTCGGCGAGGGGCTGAAGCGTGCGAAGCTCGTGATGGTGGGCGAGATGCCCGGCGATCGCGAGGACCGTGCCGGCCGGGTGTTCGTCGGACCGGCGGGGCGCGAGCTCGACAAGGCGCTCGGGAAGGTGGGCATCGCCCGCGCGGACGTCTACATCACCAACGTCGTCAAACATTTCAAGTTCGAGGAGCGCGGGAAGCGGCGGATCCACCAGACGCCGAAGAAGTCCGAGGTGGACGCCTGCTTCCCGTGGCTGCGCGAGGAGCTGTCGGTCGTGCATCCGGAGGCCCTCGTCGTCCTCGGTGCGACCGCGGGCAAGGCGCTGCTCGGCTCGAGCTTCCGGCTCATGCAGGTCCGCGGCCGGCCGATCGAGTCCGACCTCGCGACGTTCGTGACGGCGACGGTCCACCCGTCGGCCATCCTGCGCGCACCCGATGACGAGGCGCGCCACGCCGAGCGGCGCAGCTTCACCAGCGACCTGCAGACGGCGGCCGACTTCCTAAAGGGTCAGACCCTCTAGGTTGGGCAGCCGCTGGCGCAACTCGAGCGCCGGCGCGACGCTGGCGTAGTAGTCGATCATCGCGCCCTTGGTGAACCCGGTGCGCGGCCACAGGACGCGATCGAGGCTGGCGAGGTCGACCTTCACCCGTCCGCCAGCACCTCCTCGGGATCGTGGGGTGGCATGTCGAGCTGGTCCAGCCGGCACGAGCTCGACTCGCGATCCGGGCGCCAGCGCCGGAATCGCGCTGCATGCCGGAACCGATCGGCGTCGACGTGGCCGAAGGCCACCTCGCAGCGGCGCGGGCGCGTCCCGCAGGAGCCGGTCGAGGGCGGCCCGTCGCTCGGCGAACGGACGGTCGCGCAGGTCCTCGTCACCGAGCGCGAGCAGGTCGAAGGCGATGCAGTGGGCCGGCGAACCCGCGCGGCGGCAACAGCTCCGGTCGGTTGACGACTTCGTGCCGCCCGCTGACCGGCCTCATCGCCCCGACCACCGCGGTGGGCGGCGCTCGCGGAAAGCGGCGAGGAACTCCGCGTGGTCGCGGCTGGTCATCATCAGCGCCTGAGCCATCGTCTCCAGCTCGATCGCCCCCGCTAGGTCCATGTCGAGCTCGCGCGAGAGGAGCATCTTCGTGGTCGAGTGAGCCAATGCCGGCCCGTCCGCCAGCCGCCGGGCGAGTGCCGCCGCGCTCTCCGCGAGCCGCTCGTCGTCCACCACCTCCATCGCCAGACCCAGTCGGCGTGCGTCCTCCGCGTCGACCTTCTCGCCGAGCATCAGCAGCTGAGTGGCCGGGCCGATGCCGATCATCCTCGGCAGCAGGTACGCCGCACCCATGTCGGCCCCGCTGAGCCCGACCTTCGTGAACAGGAAGGCGAACGACGCCGAACGGGCGAGGAGCCTGAAGTCCGCAGCCAGCGCGATCACCGAGCCGGCGCCCGCCGCCACGCCGTTGACGGCCGCGATGATGGGAAGCGGGCACTCGCGCATCCGCTGCACCACGCCACCGGTCATGCGCGTGAACTCGAGCAGCTCGCGTGTGTCCATCTGCTGCAGCTCGGCGATGATCTCCTCGACGTCGCCGCCTGAGCAGAATCCGCGCCCGCGGCCTGTGATCACGAGTGCCCGCGCGTCACCGCGGTGCGGGAGCTCGGCGACGAGGTCGCGCAGGTCCGCGTAGACGTCGAACGTCAGCGCGTTGAGCTTGTCGGGGCGGTCGAGCGTGAGCGTCGCCACGCCGTCCGAGATCGCCACGTCGAAGTGGCGCCACTCGACGGTCAGTGCCGGCGAGGCGCGGAACGGGCTCATGACTGGATCCCTCCACCGTCGAGGACGAGCGTCTGACAGTCGATGGCGACGGACTTCTCGGAGGCGAGGAACTCGGCCGCGGCGGCGACCTCTCTCGGCTCGAGCAGCCGTCCCAGCGGGAACTGCCGCGCCAGCGCCGCCTCGGCCACCTCCGGGCTCCGCCCGGTCGCCTCCACGATCCGCCCCACGGCGTCTGCCGTCATGTCGGTGCGGACGAATCCCGGGCACACAGCGTTCGCCGTCACGCCCGTGCCGGCGACGTCGGCCGCGACGGCGCGCATCAGGCCGACCGCGGCGTGCTTGGGGACCGCATAGGCGGCGATGCACGGCGCGCCGGCGCGCCCGGCCGTGGAGGCGACGGTCACGATGCGCCCTGTACCCCACCAGCCGATCAGGCATCCTGCAGCCAGACGGAACGGTTCGAGAGCAGGCGGCGCCCGTCGAGCACGCCGGCGAACAGCTCGCTGCAGAACTGAAGCGTCTCCGCCTCGCCGCCGAACGCCACCAGGATCGCACCCGGCCGGCTCCCGAGTCACGTCTCATCGTCACGCTCTGTCCGCGCGAGGAAGTCGCTCACCGCGGCCACGGTCTCGTCGGCGCACTCCAGCTGCGGAGCGTGCCCGCTGGGCAGTACCAGCCGCTCGGTCGACCCCCGGACTCCGGACTCGATCGCGGCGAGTTGCTCGAGCGTCCCGTACTCGTCGCGGTCGCCCTGAACCAGGAGAACCGGGCAGCTGACGCCCTTCAGCGTGTCCTCGATGCTCCAATCGCGGAACTCGGGAGCAAGCCAGATATCGTTCCAGCTTCGGAACGTGGCGTGGGCGTCACGGTGGTAGCGGGACATGCGCTCGGGCAGGTCGGTCTGCTCGAACGCGCGCCGCGCGGCGGTGATCCCCTCGATCGAGACGTCCTCCACGAACACGTGAGGCGCGAGGAGGACGAGCCCGGCGACGGGCCGGCCGGCCGTCCCGGCGTGAATCAGCGCAATCGAAGCACCGTCGCTGTGTCCGACGAGGACGGGCTCTCGAACATCGAAGCGGTCCAGTAACGCGGGCAGCACGTCCAGCGCCTCCTCGTGCATGAAGCGCGGTGTCCGGGGCGCACCGGGCGGGTCCGAGCGCCCATGCCCGAGCCGTGAGTACACCAGTGCCCGCCGGCCCGTGGCGGCGGCTACTCGAGCGGGGAAGTCGCGCCACAGCGCGACAGAGCCGAGCCCCTCGTGGAGGAAGACGAGGCCGGGCCGGCGCGGATCGCCGTCGAGCGCCTCGTACTCCAGCCGCCGGTTGTCGATCTCTACGAAGCTCACGTGCGATCGAGCGCGCCGGCCATCGGCCGATCAGAGTACAAGTTCGTGATCGACTGAGTCTCGAACCGATACGCCGTCGGGTACCCTTCCCTGGCGTGAAACACGATGCACTGAGCGAGGTCTACTGCTCCGTGGCCCGCACGTGGTCGGTGCTCGGCGAGCGCTGGACGATGCTCATCCTGCGGGAGGCGTTTCGTGGAACCACCCGCTACGACGCCTTCCAGGCGCGGCTGAAGCTCGGCCGTACCGTGCTCTCGGATCGGCTGGCACTGCTGGTCGACGAGGGGATCCTCGAGCGGGTCCGGTACCAGGAGCGGCCCGAACGCCACGAGTACCGCCTCACGCCGAAGGGACTCGATCTCTATCCCGTCCTGCTCGCGCTCATGCAGTGGGGCGACCGCTACAAGGTCGATCTGCCGCCGGTGACGTTGGTGCACAAGGCGTGCGGCGAGCCCGCGGTACCGCGAATGGCGTGCAGCAACTGCTCGGAGCCGATCGGCTACTACGACCTGCGCGCCGAGTACCAGCCGGACGCCTGGTAGAGCGTCAGCTGCTCTCCCGTGGGGGCCGGACGGCGATCACCACCGTCGAATAGGAGCACGCGGTGCCGTCGCCGTCGACGACGTTGACGTGCCACATCCACTCGGCACCGCGGCGGCGGCAGCGCGCCTCTGCCCGCAGCACACCGTCGCGCACGTCGGCGAGCACGTACGTCGAGTTGCTGAGGCCCGAGACGATCGAGCCCTCGGCCAGCACCTCCGCCGCCGTGCCGATCGAAGCAAGCGACTCCGCGATCGAGGCGTACACGCCGCTGTGCACGACCTCGCCGAGCCCCAGCAGGCGCGGCACGACTGCCACCCGGCCGCGGACGAGTCCAGCCGCGTGCTCGACGGACTCCAGCCCGTAGCTCGCGTCGAACCCGCGCTCGAACGGCACCACCGATCGCACGCCACGGAACCGCTCCGAGACGGGCACGAGCTCTCCGAAGCCACCGTCGTCCATGCCGCAATGCTAGATGTCGCAAGTGTCCGTCATGAATCGGTACCGTTCGGGCCCGAGGCGGCCATCGCCCCCGGTCCATGTCCCTCGAAGGCCCGATGATCGGCGTGCGCGGCCCGCACGACGAGCGCGGGGCCGATCGTCGCGCTGCGCTCGAGGTCGGCGCCGGGCGCTGGGACCCCGGGGGGGCGGCCTCGCCGTTGCAGGGGCGAACGGGATCCGCTGGTCGGCACCACTGCCGGTGCTGGGGATGATGAGCGGTGGCGGATTCCAGGTCGCCGCCGCGATCGAAGCCGATGACTCGTGGTCCGTCCCGATTTGGTACGATCGCTCTCCTGCTGACGCGAGGGGGAACCGCACGTGGCTGAGATGTTCATCGGCGGGGAGTCGGTCAGTTTTCCCGCGCTCGACCGCCGAAGCATCTCGAACCCGGCCAGTACAGAGCCGATCGACACGGTGCCGGTCGGGACCCCGGACGAGGTGGACCGCGCCGTCAGGAGCGGACACGACGCGTTTCCAGCCTGGTGGCGCACGAGCGCGGCGCGGCGCGGCGAGCTCGTGCACCACGCCGCCCGACGGGTGCTGGACCACATCGGCGAGCTCGCCCATCTGCTCACGGACGAGCAGGGCAAGCCTCTGCGCGAGTCCCGGCTCGAGATCCACCGCTTCGTGCTGACGCTCGAGCACTACGCAGGCAGCGCCAAGAACCTGCGGGGAAGCTACGTCCCCGACCTCGACCGCGACACGCACGGCCTGGTGCTCAAGCGCCCACTCGGCGTGGTGGGCGCGATCGTGCCGTGGAACTTCCCCACCACGCTGCTCGCCAACAAGCTCGGCCCTGCGCTGGTCGCCGGCAACTGTGTGGTCGCCAAGCCGTCGGACACCACCCCGCTGACGACCCTGCGGATCGCCGACCTGATGCACCAGGCCGGCCTTCCCGCGGGCGTCTTCAACGTCGTCACGGGCACCGGCCCGGTGGTCGGCGAGGCGCTGGTGACCCATCCGCTCGTGCGCAAGATCGGGTTCACGGGGTCCACACCGGTCGGCGAGAAGATCATGGCCCTGGCGGCAAGGGGCGCCAAGCGGCTGACGCTCGAGCTCGGCGGCTCGGACCCGATGATCGTGTGCGACGACGCCAACGTGGACGCCGCCGCCAGCGCCGCGAGCGTCGGGCGGTTCTTCAACTGCGGCCAGGCGTGCCTCGCCGTCAAGCGCCTGTACGTGTTCGAGACCGTCGCGGACGAGATGATCGGCAAGCTGCTCGAGAAGGCGCGCAAGCTGACGATCGGCCCCGGCACGATGGAGGGCGTCTTCCTCGGCCCGATGCACAGCGAGGCCGGACGAGACGAGCTCGAGGCGCAGGTCGCCGATGCGCGGGCCTCCGGCGCCGAGGTCCTGCACGGCGGCGGCCGTCCCGAGGGCGCGCTCTACGAGACCGGATGGTTCCACCAGCCGACGCTCCTGCTGGAGCCCTCCCACGAGTCGCGCGTCGCCACCGAGGAGGTCTTCGGCCCCGCCTTGCCGATCTGGCGCGTGCGCGACCTCGACGAGGCGATCGAGCGGGCCAACGACTCGATCTACGGTCTCGGCTCGTCGATCTGGACCCAGGACCTGGACTCCGCCAATTGGGCGGCCGAACGCCTCGAGGCGGGCTACACGTGGGTCAACTCGCCGCAGCGGATCTTCGACGAGCTGCCCTTCGGCGGCTGGGGTGCGAGCGGCTTCGGCAAGGAGCACGGCATCGAGGCGCTCGATCACTACATGGAGTCCAAGTCGGTCGTCGTGCGGCGCTCGTTCAGGAGCTCGGCCGGCGGCCGCGACGGAGGAGGGGGCTGAGAAGCATGGGGGTCGAGGTTCCCGAGCGCTACAACGTCAGCACGCTGGTCGACCGCAACCTCGAGGCCGGCCTTGGCCAGAAGGTGGCGATTCGCTGCGAAGACGCGCAGGTGACGTACGCCGACCTTCACGACCGGGCGTGCCGCGCCGGCAATGCGCTGCGGGCGCTCGGCGTGCAGCGCGAGCAGCGGGTGGTCATGATCCTCGACGACACGCCGGCGTGGCCGGCGGTGTTCCTGGGAGCGATCCGGATCGGCGCCGTGCCGGCGCCGGTCAGCTTCGCCGACACGACAGCGAACTTCCGGCACTACGCGGCGGACAGCTACGCGCCGGTCGTGGTCGCCGAGGCCGCGGTGCTGGAGCGCGTCAGGGAGGCGCTCGCCGACGTGCGGCCGGCTCCGGTGCTCGTGGTGGCCAACGGCGACGCGGACGACGCCGAGTCGCTGGACGCGCTGCTCGACGCCCATCCCGGCGAACTGCCGCCCGCCGACACGCATCGCGACGACGTGGCGTTCTGGCTGTTCAGCGGCGGATCGACCGGCCCGCCGAAGGGCGTCGTGCATCTGCAGCACGACATCCCGTACACGTGCGAGACGTTTGCACGCGAGGTCCTCGAGATCGGTGAGGACGACGTCTGCTTCTCGACGACGAAGCTCTACCACGCCTACGGGCTGGGCAACAACATGTCCTTTCCCTACTGGGTAGGAGCGTCGACCGTGCTGATGCCGGGCCGGCCGCAGCCGCAGCGGATCCTGGAGACGGCGCAGCGCTTCCGGCCCTCGCTGTTCTACTCGGTGCCTACGCTCTATGGCGCGATGCTCAACACGCCGGGCGTCGACGGCTACGACCTGGGGTCGGTCCGGATGTGCGTCTCCGCCGCCGAGCCGCTCGCGCCGGAGGTTCTGCGCCGGTGGCAGCAGACGTTCGGGCTGGACATCATCGACGGCATCGGCTCGACCGAGATGCTGCACATCTACTGCTCGAACCGCCCGGGGGACGTGCACCCGGGAACGAGCGGCCGGCCCGTGCGGGGCTACGAGGTCCGGCTGCTCGACCGGGAGGACCGCCCGGTCGCACAAGGCGAGATCGGTGACCTCTACGTCAAGGGCGACAGCGCGCTCGCCTACTACTGGCACCAGCAGGAGAAGACCAGGCGCGCACTGCGCGGCGAGTGGTTCTTCAGCGGCGATCGGTACCGGCAGACCGAGGAGGGCGTCTACGTCTACGAGGGCCGGGCGGACGACATGATCAAGGTCGGCGGCCTGTGGGCCTCGCCGATCGAGATCGAGAACGTGCTCGTCGAGCATCCGCGGGTGCTCGAGGCGGCGGCCGTCGGCGTCGAGGCCGACTACACGACGCGGATCAAGGCCTTCATCGTCTGCCGCGGGGAGGAAGGCGACCGCGAGCAGCTCGCGCACGAGCTCCAGGCATGGTGCAAGGACCGTCTACGGCGCTATGAGTTCCCGCAGTTCGTCACGTTCCTCGACGAGCTGCCCAAGACCCCGACCGGCAAGATCCAGCGCTACAAGCTGCGCGAGATGGGATGAGGAGCTCGTGACGCAGCTGCGCCGGCGGGCGGCGACGTGAGCGGCGTCCGGCTGCGGCTCCCGGCGGCCATGCGCGCAGTCGGCGAAGCGCTCGAACGCGACGGCGTGACCGACGCGGGCCTCGTGTTCGCCGCCGATCCCGATCCGCCGGAGGACTTCCCCGCGGTCGAGGCCGAGCTGCTGGAGTGCTTCCGGGCGAGCCGCGAGGCGGCTGCCGAGGGTCGGCCGATCGTTTACGTCATCTCGCAGGCCGACCTGCTCGGCCAGCGCGGGCCGCTCGGCGGCCTGCGCGCCGGAGCCCTGCTGAGCGCCCTGCGCTCGCTCGCCTTCGAGGGCGCCCGCGACGGCCTTCGGGCCAACGCCCTTGCAGTCGGTGACACGCCCGACCCCGAGCGCGTCGCGACCTGGATCGCCCATCTGCTCCTGGACGACGGGGTGTCCGGAGAGCTGGTCCGGGTCGACGCCGCCCACGTCGGCAAGGCGCTGCCATGAGCAGCGCGGTCGTGACCGGCGCCGCGCGCGGCATCGGCCGGGCGATCGCGGCGCGGCTCGGGGC